>JAEZEU010000116.1 GCA_023432885.1 Pseudomonadota bacterium
GCCCCCCCCGCCCCCCCCCCCCCCCCCCCCCCGCCCCCCCCCCCCGATTCCGGAGAAAAGGAGAGCAAGGAGTTACGACATGAGCCAGGCTGATCGCATGACCGGTGGCGTTGATGCTGGGTTTCACCGCCCCGTCTCGCATTACAATTCACCTGCCAATGTTCTTGAGAACGGATCATACTTTCGTCCTGGGCGTCCGACATGTATGCCGTTGATTCTTGACCCGCGCTTCGCAAGATTCCTGGCATTGCCCGCCCGATGCGGCTTAAGGCGATACTGGCCGCGCTGCGGCAGCTCGATGAGCGTTCACTCCCGCTCTCCACCTCGGAGACTCCAGGCAAAGCACACGTTCGTCCCCGGATCGTGGTTTCACCATCGCGGTTGAGCCGCGAGGCCAATGTGAGGCGCTATCGCAGGCTGCTTGCGACGAAGCTGACAGAGCATGAACGGGATTTCGTGCAGCGCAGGCTCACCGAAGAACTGGTTACGCCCTCGTCGGTCGGAGCGCGCGCGTGAGGCTGCTGAAGAAGCGATCGATCACCGGCCAGAACAGTAGCACAATCGCGAGCGTCGTGATCGAGCCGACCAGGTAGTTCGACCAGAACACCTTGAGATCGCCGCCGGAACCGATCATCGACAGGCGGAAGGCGTCCTCCGCGCGGTTGCCGAGCACGAGCGCCAGGGTGAACGGCGCAAGCGGAATGCCGATCTTCTTGAAGACGTAGCCGACCACGCCGAAGCCCAGCATCAGCCAGATGTCGAACATCGCGTTCTGGATCGCATAGGCGCCGATCGCGCAGGATACGATGATCATCGGCGCTACCGCCGCGAACGGCACCCGCAGGATGGATGCGAAAATTGGTACCGTGGTGAGCACCAGCACGAGACCGACGACATTGCCAAGATACATCGAGGCGATTAGACCCCAGACGAAATCCTTGTGCTCGACGAACAACAGCGGGCCGGGATTGAGGCCCCATACCATGAGGCCGCCGAGCAGAATCGCGGCGGTGCCCGAGCCGGGAATGCCGAGCGCCAACATCGGCAGCAGCGCCGAGGTTCCTGAAGCATGTGCGGCAGTCTCCGGCGCAAACACACCCTCAATGCGCCCCTTGCCGAAGCTCTCCTGGTCCTTGGCAAAGCGCTTGGCGAGATTGTAGCCCATGAAACTCGCCGCGATCGCGCCGCCCGGCGTGATGCCTAGCCAGCAGCCGATGAAGGACGAGCGAACGAGCGTCACCCAATATTTCGGCAGGTCCTTCCACACGGACAGTACGACCCGCAGGGAAATACTGGCGGCGTGCCCACGCAGGGCCAGCCGCTCTTCCATGGTGAGCAGGATCTCGGAGATGCCGAACAGACCAATCACGGCGACAAGGAAGTTGATGCCGCGCAGCAGCTCGGCGCTGCCGAAGGTCATCCGCAGGTTGCCGGACACCGTGTCCATGCCGATACCGGCGAGCAGAAGGCCGAGCGACATTGAAATGACCGTCTTGTGCTTGGCTTCGCGACCGAGCCCGACGAAGGAGCAGAAGGTGAGAAGATAGACGGCAAAAAACTCCGGAGGGCCGAATTTCAGCGCAAACGAGGAGATCATCGGCGCGAGGAAGGTGATCAGGAGCACAGCCACCAGCGAGCCGATGAAGGATGAGGTGAACGCAGCAGTGAGCGCCTCCGCCGCCTTGCCCTGCTGCGCCATCGGATAGCCGTCGAAGGTGGTGGCAACCGACCAGGCTTCGCCGGGGATGTTGAACAGGATCGAGGTAATGGCGCCACCGAACAGTGCGCCCCAGTAGATACAGGAGAGCATCACGATGGCCGAGGTCGGGTCCATGGTGAAGGTGAGCGGCAACAGGATCGCAACGCCGTTGGGACCGCCGAGTCCGGGCAGCACGCCGACGAAGATGCCGAGCACGAGCCCTGTCATCATCAGGAGCAGCGTCTTCCAGGTCAACAACACGGCAAAGCCGTGCATCAGAAGGCCGAGGGCTTCCATAATCGCGCGCTCCGGCCGGTTATCGCCCGAGGGCCGCTTCGAGCGGCCCCTTCGGCATGATGACGTCAAATGTGACATCGAAAGTAATGAACATCGCGGCAGTGAACACGAACGCGGTCAGCAGCGACTTCCACCAGGCGATCTTGCCGACGAAATACATGAAGCCCGAGATCAGCAGAAAGCTTGCGACGTAGAGGCCGAGGAATTGGGTAGCGAGGACAAACAGTATCGTCGGGACGAATACCGCGAGCACGCGGCGCAACTGCGCTTGCGTGACGAACGTTTCCCGCGCCTCCTTGCGCGACAGGAAAGCTGCGATCAGGCCATAAAGGCTGGCGCCGCCGAGGATGACCGAGAGATAGAACGGAAAGTAACCGGGCTGCGGCCCCGTGGATTCCCACCCGGCGCCGGTGAGCCAGTTGTCGTACCCGAGCGTCACCGCTAGTGCGAGCAGGAGAATGCTGACGGCGACATCGACGGTGCGATTGCTGGTGACCACGGGCGAATCCGCCTCAGGCGCGGTCGGATCGTCGACGACGATTTCGATATCGGTGTTGGCCATGCGCAGGACCCGGCTCGCGATGATTGGAGACCGGGATACGTGCCGATGAGCCTTGCGTCAATGACCCGCGGCGCGCTCGGGAAATGCACTCGCAAGTGCAGCACGGTTGGCGCCAAGCACGCCGCGCTCAGTGATCAGCCCGGTCACAAGCCGCGCCGGCGTGACGTCGAAGGCGTAGTTGGCGGCTTGCGAGCCCTCAGGAACCACGCGCACCGTCTCGATGCGACCGTCTTTGGTGCGACCAGTCATTTCGGTGACTTCGGTCGCCTCGCGCTGCTCGATCGGGATTTCGGCGATGCCGTCACTAATACGAAAGTCGATGGTCGGCGACGGCAGCGCAACATAGAACGGCACACCATTGTCATGTGCGGCAAGCGCCTTCAGGTAGGTCCCGATCTTGTTGCAGACATCGCCATTGGCGGCGACTCGATCGGCGCCAACGATGGCGAGGTCGACCATGCGATGCTGCATCAGATGGCCACCCGTGTTGTCGGCGATCACCGTATGCGGCACGCCGTGATGGCCGAGTTCCCACGTCGTCAGCGAGGCGCCCTGATTGCGCGGGCGAGTCTCGTCGACCCAGACATGGACGGGAATGCCGCGGTCATGGGCCTGGTAGATCGGCGAAGTCGCGGTGCCCCAGTCGACGGTGGCGAGCCAGCCCGCGTTGCAATGCGTCAGCAGGTTGACGGCCTCGCCTGGCTTCTTGGCCGCGGCGATCTTCTCGATCAGCGCGAGGCCGTTTTTGCCGATCGCGCGGTTTATGGCGACGTCCTCCTCCGCGATCTCGCTGGCGCGGGCATAGGCCACTTGCACACGTGAGGACGGTGGCTGAGGCATAAGCGTGCGCATCATCTCGTCGAGCGCCCATTTCAGGTTGATCGCGGTCGGCCGCGACTTCACCAGAATCTCATAAGCACGATCGAGATTGGCATCGGAACGGTCGTCGCGCATCGCGAGCGCCATGCCATAAGCGGCGGCAGCCCCGATCAGCGGCGCGCCGCGTACCAGCATGGTGCGGATGGCCTCGGCCGCCGCCTCCGCAGTTGGGATTTCCACGACAACGAATTCATGTGGCAGGCGGCGCTGGTCGATCGCGCTCACCGAGAAACCGTCGGGCGCAAGCCAAATGCTGCGGTAGGGTTTGCCGTCGACCTTCATCTGAACAGCACCCTTCCGGCCACCGCATCGAGTTTCCTCACCAGTGCAGGATCGCGCGCTTCCGGCGCGGTGATCAGTGCGGCGTCGAGGGCGCGGTCAGAGCCGATAGGACACGGCTCGTGCTCCCGCGGAAAATCGCGCGCCAGCCGCGCTACAAGAGCTTTCGACCTGTCCGCGTTGGAGTTGAGCACACGGATAATGTCCTGCACCGTGACCGCCTCATGATGCGGGTGCCAGCAATCGTAATCCGTGACCATGGCGACGCTGGCGTAGCAAATCTCCGCCTCCCGGGCGAGTTTCGCCTCCGGCATGTTGGTCATGCCGATCACGGAATAGCCGGCCGCCTTATAGGTCAGGCTTTCGGCGAGGCTGGAGAATTGCGGGCCTTCCATGCAGAGATAGGTGCCGCCATCCACTGCGTCGATACCCTCGGCCTTGGCGGCGGCGGCGAGACGCTCGCGCAGGCGCGGCGACACCGGATTCGCCATCGAAACGTGGGCGACACAGCCCTTGCCGAAGAACGAGCTCTCGCGCCGGTAGGTGCGGTCGACGAACTGATCGACCAGAACGAAGGCGCCGGGCGGCAGCTCCTCCTTAAAGGAGCCGCAGGCCGAGAGCGCAACTAGGTCGGTGACCCCTGCCCGCTTCAGCGCATCGATATTGGCGCGGTAATTGATATCGGAGGGCGACAGTACGTGGCCCTTGCCATGGCGCGGCAGGAACACGATCGGCAGGCCCCCGAGGCTGCCACACCGGAGCGGCGCCGACGGCTCGCCCCAGGGAGTTTCGACCGCCTCGTCATGGATATCCTCAAGGCCCGGCAGGTCGTAGATGCCGGACCCACCGATGATGCCGAGCACGGAGCGGGTCATGACTTCTCCAGATCAATCGTGTCGGAGCAATGTTCGACTATACTGCGGCGCAATAATCAACCCTTGTTCTCAAACGCGAAGCACGTTGATATGACGACCATGAAAGACCGCGACAAGCGACAATCCATCATCGACGCCTGCCTGCGCATGAACATGCTGGGCATCAACCAGGGCACCTCGGGCAACATCAGCGTTCGCCATGGCGAGGGGCTTTTGATAACGCCGACCGGCACGCCCTATGAGACGATGCGCCCCGAGCAGATCGTCCATATGGGCCTCGACGGCTCGCACGACCCGGCCCAGCGCCCGTCGAGCGAATGGCGCTTCCACCGCGATATCCTGAAGGCCCGGCCCGACGTGGAGGCCGTGGTGCATGCCCACCCGACCTACTGCACGGCGCTTGCGATCATGGAAATGGAAATTCCGCCGGTGCATTACATGATCGTCTGCGCCGGCGGCGACAGCATCCGCTGCGCGCCCTATGCTACCTTCGGCACCCAGGAATTGTCGGATCATGCCGTGCGCGCGCTGGAGGGACGGCTCGCCTGCCTGCTCGCCCATCATGGCATGATCGCGGTTGGGCCATCGCTGGCGAAGGCGATGTGGCTCGCGGTCGAGGTCGAGACGCTGGCCCGGCAGTATCACGCGAGCTTCCAGCTCGGGAACCCGCCGCTGCTGTCGAAGGAGGAGATCGAGAAAGTGCGTGTCCGCATGGCGGGTTACGGCCATGCGGACACCTGAAGGTTCAAGCGGCTAAGGCTATTTCGCGACGAAGCCGGCTTGGTTCATCAGCGTGGCGTTCAGCTTGTCGTCCTCCTCGAGGAACTGGACCATGTCCTTGCCGGTGAGGAAGATCGGTTTCAGCGCCTGCTTCTCCATGTATTCTTTGTATTCGGGGGTCTGCGTCACCTTCTGGAACAGGTCGACATAGAAGGCCTGCTGGTCGGGCGTCACCTTGCCGGGCAGGAACATGGCGCGCAGCATCAGGTATTGCACATCGAGGCCCTCCTCCTTGCAGGTCGGGATGTCGTTCCAAGACTGCGTCTCAGTTACCTTGGTCTTGTACGAGATGCGCTCCTTGTCGAACACGCAGAGCGCGCGGACCTGGCCGGCGCGCCAGACTTCGAGGTTTTCGGAGGGATTATTCACGTTCGACTCAGTGTGACCGCCGACCAGTTGCGTGGCCGCCTCGCCGCCGGACTTGTAGGGCAGATAGGAGAACTTTGCGCCGGTCTTCTGCTCCATGAACACGGTCAGCACATGATCCTCGCGCTTCGACCCCGTGCCGCCCATCTTGAAGGGGGAGCTGGCGGCCTTGGCGGCGGCGATGAAATCCTTGACCGTCTTGGGGCCGCTCGCGTTGTCCCAGAGCACGAACTGGTCGAGCGCGATCACCGACACCGGCGTAAGGTCGCGCCAGTTGAACGGGATCTTGGCCGACAGCGGCAGCATGTAGATCAGCGAATAGGCGATCAGCACCTTGTTGGCGTCGCCCTCGCTGGACTTCATATACATCAGGGCTTCCGCGCCCGACGCGCCGCCCTTCAGCGACACCACCATCGGCTGCTTCATCAGATTATTCTTTTGGATCGCCGCCTGCATCATGCGCGCCATCTGGTCCGACGCTCCGCCCGCGCCGGCGGCGACGACGATCTCGACGGGCTTGGTCGGCTCCCAGGCGGCGGATGCCGGTGCGGCGACGATGAAGGCCGCACCAGCGGCCGCGGCTTTGAGAATCTGTCCCACGCGTTTCTTCCCTATGTCATTGGACCAGCTAAGGAAAAACACCTCAGCACGATCGCCTATTGTGCGGGGTCCACCGTCCAAGTTCAAGGTAAGCTGGCGTCGCGGCCCTATGACTTTCGGATGATCTCGCGCGCCGCCGCATGGGGCGAGCCGATCTATGGGAGCTACTTGCCTTTCCAGTTCGGCGGCCGCTTGTTGAGGAAGGCCTCCATACCTTCGCGGAAATCCTCGCTCATGTAGGCCTTGAGGATCAGGTCTTCGCCCTCGTCGCGCGAGAGCGTGCGGCGGATGCGGCGCACCGCTTCCTTGGTGACTTCGAGCGTGATCGGCGCGTGGCCGGAGACGAGCTTTGCGGTCTCCTCCGCACGACGCTGCAGCACCGTTACATCGGGCACGATTTCGTTGAGCAGGCCGAGGTCCAGCGCTTCCTGCGCCTCGACGAGGCGCGCCTTGAAGATCAGGTCCTTGGTGCGCGCGGGACCGATCAGCGAGACCAGGCGCGAGATGTTCGACATCGACAGGCAGTTGCCGAGCGTGCGCGCGATCGGAAAGCCCATGCGCGTGTTTTCCGTGCCGATGCGGATGTCGCAGCAGGCGGCGATGCCTGCGCCGCCCCCGGTGCAAGCACCGGCGATCGCCGCAATGACTGGCACACGGCAGGATTCCAGCGTGCCCAGCACGCGGTCGATCCGCGCTTCATAATCGAGCGCGTCCTGCGCCGTCTTGAAGGCTCGAAATTGCGATATATCGGTGCCGGACGCAAACGCCTTGTCGCCAGCGCCGGTGATAATCAACGCCTTGATCGAGCGGTCATGGTTGATGGACTCGCAGATGGATGCCAACTGCTCGTACATCGCAAAGGTCAGCGCATTGCGCGCCTGCGGGCGGTTGAAGATGATCCGGGCGATGCCGTCCTGGACGGCATAGATGAGGTCTTCGCTAGCGGCGACCGGCGCATTCATCCTGGCTCTTTCTCTATTCGGGCTACGACCGCGACCGCCTCAGGCAACTGCCGCCTTCGGCATCGGCACGACGTCGCGGCCCTTCAGCACTTCCATGGCTGCCAGCACACCGCCGCTGCGATGCGGCACCTTGGCGAGGTCCAGCCCCATTTCGACACCCGACAGCGTACCCATCAGCATCAGATCGTTGAAGTGACCGATATGGCCGATGCGGAACAGCTTGCCCTTGACCTTGTTGAGGCCGGTGCCGAGCGACATGTCGAAATTCTCGAGCACAACTTTCCGGAAATTGTCGGCGTCATGGCCCTCCGGCACGCGCACGCCGGTGAGTGCCGGCGAATGCCCGTTCGGATCGAGGCACTGTGTCTCCAACCCCCACACCTTGATTGCCGCGCGCGTGGCGGCGCTATGGCGCTTGTGCCGGGCGAACACGTTCTCCAGACCCTCTTCCTCCAGCATCTTGACCGCTTCGCGCAGGCCGAACAGCAAGTTGGTCGCCGGCGTATAGGGCCAGGTGCCCGCCTTGTTGATGTTGATGACTTCCTGCCAGTCCCAATAGGACCGCATCGCCGTGTTGGCCTTGGCGGCGGCTATCGCCTTTTCGGAGATGGCGTTGAAGCCGAGGCCCGGCGGCAGCATCAGGCCTTTTTGGGAGCCTGCGACCGACACGTCGATGCCCCAGGCGTCGTGCTCATATTCAAGCGAACCGAGACCAGAGATGGTGTCGACCATCAAGAGGGCCGGATGCTTGACGGCATCCATGATCTTGCGGACTTCCTGCGGATAGGTGACGCAGCCGGTAGAGGTCTCGTTATGGACGATGCAGACCGCCTTGATCTTGTGCGCCTTGTCGGCCGACAGCCGCGCCTCGATCTGGGCAAGGTCGGCGCCATGGCGCCAGTCGCCGGGGACGAAATCGACGTCGAGCTTGAACTTGTCGGCGATGCCGCGCCACAGCACTGCAAACTGGCCGGTTTCGGCCATCAACACCTTGTCGCCGGGCGCGAGGGTATTGACGATCGCCGCTTCCCAGGCACCGGTTCCCGACGACGGGTAGATAATCACCGGCTGCTGGGTACGAAACACCCGCTGCATGGCCGCCAGCACGGCAAAGCCGATCTCGGCGAACTCAGGACCGCGATGGTCCAGGGTCGGCATGTCCATAGCGCGCAGAACCCGGTCCGGCACGTTGGTAGGTCCCGGAATCTGCAGAAAATGCCTTCCAGTGTGCACGGTCATGGGCGTCCTTCCGGTCATGCATTAATTTCACGAGCCGCTCGAATACCACTATTCGGTTGAGTTGTCCCACGGCTGGGGGAGGCCGCCAATGCGTTGGCGGTAGGGCTCGCCTTGCCAAGCCGGGAGCTGGAAGGCAAGACAGTTCAAGCACATCAGGTGAGACTACCCATGGCGGCGGGCAAGGCCGAAAAATCGTGGAATTCGGCAGAAAACGGCGCGCTTGCCGCGCGGCTTTCGCGCGAGATCACCGGCGACGTCCTGTTCGACGCCTTCAGCCGCGGCCGCTACGCCACCGATGCCTCCTTCTATCAGATCATGCCGGCGGGGGTCGTGGTGCCCCGCAACATGGACGAGGCGCTAAGAACATTGGCGATTTGCCACGATGAGGGCCGAATAGTCACCCCCCGCGGCGGCGGCACCTCGCAATGCGGCCAGACTATTAATGAGGGAATCGTCGTCGATTTCTCAAAGCACCTGAACGGGCTAGTCTCCCTCGATGTGGCGAACCGGACCTGTGTGGTCGAGCCCGGTATCGTGCTTGACGATCTCAACCGGCAACTGAAAAAGCACGGGCTGTGGTTTCCGGTGGATGTCTCCACCGCCTCGCGCGCCACGATCGGCGGCATGGCCGGCAACAATTCCTGCGGCGGCCGCAGCTTGCGGTATGGCACCATGCGTGACAACACGCTGTCGATGGATGCGGCGCTCGCCGACGGTACGCTGCTGCATTTCGGCGAGGTGTCGCGGAATCTGGCACAGGTGAATTCGCCTGACAGCGGGTTTTCGCTTTTCCGCGACATGCTCGATCTCGGCGAGCGCGAGGCAACCGAGATTGCCGCGCGCTTCCCGAAGGTGCAGCGCCGGGTCGGCGGCTACAATCTTGACGCACTGGTGCCACGCAACGCGGCGAACAACATGGCGCACCTGCTGGTCGGCTCCGAGGGCACCCTCGCCTTCACGACCCGGGTCGAGTTGAAGCTGTGGCCCGTGATCCGCAACAAGGTGCTCGGCGTCTGTCATTTCGGCAGCTTCTATGAAGCCATGGATGCGGCCCAGCACTTGGTGAAGCTGCGGCCTATCGCGGTGGAGCTGGTCGATCGCACCATGATTGCGCTCGGGCGCGACATCGCGATGTTTCGGCCGGTGATCGAGGTGACCGTGCGCGGCGACCCCGACGCGCTTCTGATCGTCGAATTCGCCGAGGAAGACCAGGCCGACAATCTGCAGAAGCTGAAACAGCTTTCGGAACTGATATCAGACCTCGGCTTCGGCTGGAGCAACCCGCAGCGCAAGTGGGGCGGCGTGGTCGATGTCATCGAGCCCGCGACGCAGACGGCGATCGCGGATTTCCGCACCTCCGGCCTCAATGTCATGATGTCTATGAAGCAGGAGGGCAAGCCCGTCTCCTTTGTGGAGGATTGCGCGGTGCCGCTGCCGCATCTGGCCGACTATACCGAGCGGCTGAACGCGATCTTTGCCAAGCACGGTACCCGCGGCACTATGTATGCACATGCCTCCGAAGGCTGCCTTCATGTGCGCCCCGTGCTCAATCTGAAGCTTGACAAGGACGTGAAGGCGATGCGCGCCATCGCCGAAGAAGCCTTCGCCATGGTGCGGGAATACAAGGGCTCGCATTCCGGCGAGCATGGCGACGGCCTGGTACGGTCCGAGTTTCACGAGCAGATGTTCGGCGAGCGCATCATCGCCGATTTCAGGGAAGTCAAGCGGCGCTTCGATCCCGAAGGCATGCTCAACCCCGGCAAGATCGTCGATCCACCCAGGATGGATGACCGCTCCCTGTTTCGTTATGCGCCGGACTACCGCGTGGGTGGGCTGAAGACGCAGCTCGACTGGTCGGCCTATCCTGGTGCCGGCGGCGGTTTCCAGGGCGCGGTCGAGATGTGCAACAACAACGGCGCCTGCAGAAAACTCGAGGGTGGCGTGATGTGCCCGTCCTATCGCGCTACGCGCAATGAAAAGGACGTCACGCGCGGCCGCGCGAACACGCTGCGGCTGGCGATCTCCGGCCAGCTCGGACCCGATGCGCTCGCCTCCGACGAGATGATGGAGACGCTGAAGCTGTGCGTCTCGTGCAAGGCCTGCCGCCACGAATGCCCGACCGGCGTAGACATGGCCAAGATGAAGATCGAGGTGCTGGCCGCCCGCGCGGCAAAACACGGGCTTTCGCTGCGGGACCGGCTGGTCGGCTACCTGCCGCGGTATGCCGGCCTTGCCTCGCGTTTCGCGCCGATCGCGAACTGGCGCAATCGCAGCCCGCTGCTTCGAAACCTGTTCGAGAGATTTGCCGGCATCAGCGCCAAGCGCGCGCTGCCCGCCTTCCGCCGCGATGTGTTCGCGCGTGATACGGAAGTGTTCGGCCCCCCCGCTGGACGCGAGGTCGTGCTGTTTGCCGATACGTTCAATCGCAGCTACGAGCGTGAAAACCTCGATGCGGCGCTGCGAGTGCTGGTCGAGGGCGGCTACCGCGTCCACCTGCCAAAGCCAGCCGATCGAGGCAGGCCGCTATGCTGCGGGCGCACGTTCCTGTCTGCGGGCCTCGTCGATCAGGCACGCGACGAGCTGGCGCGGCTGGTCTCCACCTATGCGCCGTTCACTGCGCGCGGCGTGCCGATCGTGGGACTGGAGCCGAGCTGTCTCCTCACCCTGCGTGACGAGTTGCTGTCACTGCGCTCGGACAATGAGGCGAAGACGATCAGCGCGCACGCGCTACTGTTCGAGGAATTTCTGGTGCGCGAGGCCGAGGCCGGCCGCCTGAAACTCCCGCTCGGCCCTATAGCCGGCCAGGCGCTGGTGCACGGGCACTGTCACCAGAAATCGTTCGGCGCGTTCAAGCCGGTGGAGAAGACGCTGCGCCTGATCCCGGAGCTGAAGGTCGAGACGATCGAGTCCAGCTGTTGCGGCATGGCCGGTGCTTTTGGCTATGGCGCCGACACCTATTCGGCTTCGATGGAGATGGCGGAATTATCTCTGTTGCCGGCCGTACGCCGCGCCGATAGCAACACCATCGTCGTCGCCGACGGCACATCGTGCCGCCACCAGATCAAGGACGGCGCCGCGCGCGAAGCCGTTCATGTCGCGCGCGTGCTGGCCTTGAGCCTCGACAACGCAAAATCAACAAGCTCTGCCAATACGAAGGAATAATTCATGGCTGAACTGACCCTCGACGTCGCCCGCAAGATCCTGGATGTCGCCCTGGCAAAAGCGGTCGAGAAGAGATTCAAGCCACTGGTCATCACCATTCTGGATGCACGCGGCGCGGTGAAGGTCACGGCAGCGCAGGACGGCACCAGCCTGATGCGGGCGGAGATCGCCCATGGCAAGGCCTATGGCGCCCTGGCGCTCGGCATGGGCTCGCGGGCGCTGTTCCAGCGCGCGCAGGAGCAGGCCTATTTCGTCAATGCCGTGAACGCGCTGGCGCGGGGCCGGCTGGTGCCGGTGCCCGGCGGCGTGCTGATCCAGGACGGCTCGACGCTTCTGGGCGCCGTCGGCGTCAGCGGCGATACGTCCGACAATGACGAGATTTGCGCGGTGGCGGGAATCGAGGCTGCCGGGCTGAAGGCGAACGCCGGCTAATTACTTGCCCGGCCAAGTCGGCTTGCGCTTCTCGCCGAAGGCCTTCATGCCTTCCTTGGCGTCCTCGGTCATGGCGAGCAGCGCAATCTGGCTCTCGGTGTAGGCGATGCTTTCGTCGAACGACATCGAGGCGATCGCGCGCATGGCGTATTTGCCGCGACGGATCGCGGTCGGTGACTTGTCGACAATGCGGCCGATCAGCCAGTCAATTTTGGCGTCGAGCTCGGCAGCGGGAACGACATAATTGAGAAGGCCGGCGGCGAGCGCGGCCTTCCCATCGAAGGGCTCGCCGGTCAGCGCCCATTCGTTGACGAGGCGCGGCGGCGCCATCGATTGCAGAAGGCTCATCACCTGCATCGGAAACACGCCGACCTTCACCTCGGGTAGCCCAAAGATGACGTTGTCGGCGGCCACCGCCATGTCGGTCATGCAGAGCAGCCCCATGCCGCCGGCCATGCAGACGCCCCCGACGCGGGCAATCGCCGGCTTGGTCGCGTTCTGAGACAGTCGCAAGAGATCGGCGTAATCGACATTGGGACGAGAAAAATCCATCGCAAAGGCGGCACCGCTGTTCTGCAGATCCGCGCCGGCGCAAAAGGCCCTGTTGCCCGCGCCGGTCAGCACGATCACCCGCACTTCCTTGTCGTCGTGAGCATCGCGATAGCCCCTAGCGATACCGGCGATAACATCGCCATTGAGCGCGTTGCGCTTGTCCGGCCGGTTAATGGTGATCCAGAAAGCCTGGCCGCGCTTCTCGCGGATAACGCTGCTATGATCGGTCATGGTCCCACTCGCCTGTTCGCCAAAATGCTCGCAAGCATTTGCGACAGGACAACGGCGGACTGCAAGCGCGATCTAGCTCTTGTTCGCAGGCGCTGCCTTCCTGATCCAGACCTTGTTGTCGTGGAACGCGGCGCCGCCGACGGGCGCTACCGTCTCGGCCCCGGTCAGCACGTTGATGCCGCGTCCACCGATATGGGACTTGTTGGGGTGGATCGATTCCGCGATCAGCACGCCGCGACGCAGGCCGTCGAACACCTTTGCGGTGAGCGTGGTTTCGCCGCGCCTGTTGCCGAGCGTTACCGCATCGCCATCGGCGATCGAAAGCGCGGCGGCATCTTCGGGATGGATCATCACGGTCGGCACGCCTTCGCGCGCCTGCGAGCCGGGCGTCTCGTTGAAGCTGGTGTTGAGGTAGCTGCGTGACGGGGATGTCGCGAGCCGGAACGGATGCTCCGCGTCTGCTTCCTCGATGATGGTCCAGTGGTCGGGCAACCCAGGCATGTCCATCCATGGTCCGAGGCCTGCTGTGCCCCAGGGTGGATTGGCCCAGTCGGCCTTGAAGTGGAATTTCTTGTCGGCGTGGGCAAAGCCATCGAGATAGTGCGAGGTGCGGAAGTCCGGCTGAATGTCGCGCCAGAGATCGGCCTCCAGCGTCTCGATGTCGCCGTGGCCGCTCTTCTTCAGCGTTACGTCGATCAATTCGCGCGGCGTCATCTCGAAGCCCGGGTGCACCGCGCCCAGACGCCGGGCCAAGCCCTGAAGCACCTCGTGATTGCTGCGGCATTCGCCGGGCGCCTCGATCAGCTTGGGACCGACCGAGATATGCTGATGGCCGCCGCCATAGTAGAGATCGTCATGCTCCATGAACATGGTCGCCGGCAGCACGATGTCGGCCATCGCGGCCGTCTCCGTCATGAATTGCTCGTGCACAACCATGAACAGGTCTTCGCGGGCAAAACCCTGGCGGACCAGATTCTGCTCAGGCGCCACCGTCACCGGATTAGTGTTCTGAACGAGCATCGCCTTGACCGGCGGGCCGCCTTTCAACGCAACCGCATCACCGGTGAGGATGCGGCCGATCTGCGACTGATCCAGCCAACGCGTGTTGCGGTCAATCGCGTCATGGCCTTCGATGACGGACTCGTTGAATTTCCAGATCGCCGCATTGTTGAAGAAAGCGCCGCCGCCTTCATATTGCCATGCGCCGGTCACGGCCGGAATGCACAACGCGGCGTGCATCTGCGCTGCGCCATTGCGGCTGCGGGTAAAGCCGTAGCCGAGGCGGAAGAAGGTGCGTTTGGTCCGGCCGACGAGGCGGGCAAAGGACTCAATCTCCTCGACCGGCACGCCCGAGATAGCGGACGCCCATTCCGGGGTGCGCGTCTTGAGATGCGCTTCAAGCTCATTCGGGCAGTCGGTGTAGCGGTCCATGTAGGCGCGATCGGCAAAACCCTCGCGGAACAGCACGTGCATCACGCCGCAAGCAAAGGCAGCGTCGGTCCCGGGCCGCAACAGTATCCTGATATCCGCCTGCCTCATGGTCTCGTTGTTGTAGACGTCGACTGCCGCGATCTTCGCGCCGCGTTCCTTCCGCGCACGCGAGGCATGCGTCATCACATTCACCTGGGTGTTGACGGGATTGGTCCCCCAGATCACGACCAGATCGGAGATGCCCATTTCGCGCGGATCGACGCCGGCGATCTTGCCGGTGCCGATCGAGAAGCCGACGCGCGCGACGTTGGCGCAGATAGTGGAGTAGAAGCGCGAATATTTCTTCACGTGCGACAGGCGATTGATGCCGTCGCGCATCACCAGTCCCATGGTGCCCGCGTAGTAGTAGGGCCACACCGACTGAGCGCCGAATTCGCGTTCCGCCGCGTCAAAGCGCGCCGCGACTTCGTCGAGCGCATCATCCCAGGAGATGCGTGCGAACTGGCCGGAGCCTTTCGGTCCGGTGCGGCGCATCGGATAGAGCAGCCGTTCGGGATGATGAATCCGCTCGGCATAGCGCGCAACCTTGGCGCAGACGACGCCGGCTGTGTAGGTCTGGATCTTTGACCCGCGCACCCGGCCTATGGAGCGGCCGTCGATCACCTCGACATCGAGCGCACAGGCCGACGGGCAATCATGCGGGCACGTGGAATGGCGGATATCGATCTTGGCGGGCTGGTTCATGGGGCAAAAGTTAGCATCAAAATCGGGCCCGGCCGAGTGGCTTTCCCTGGCTAATTTGGCGCAGAGGCCATGCGTCAGCCGCCGAGATAGGCCCCGCCGTTGGCGTGGATGGCCTGCCCGGTGATGTAGCGTGCCGCGGGGCCCCAGAGGAAGCTAACCATGGCGACAACGTCGTGGTCCGGCCCGCTTTTGCCCGTTATGGGTTGGTGGTTCGGTGGCGCCGGTTCCGGCCAGCCTCTTCCGCTGCGTGCCGATGAGCCCGGGAACGAAGCAGTTGGCGATGATGCCGTCGGCGGCCAGGCCACAGGCGAATGCGCGGAAGCCCCGACAATGCCGGCCTTGACCGTCGTCACATGGGTGCATTCGCCGCCCCTGTGCGCTGAGACCGCCGATGTCGCACCCGCGCTCAACGCATCCACGATTTGCTCGGCGTTCAGGCCGAGCGCTGCGCAACGCCGGCCGACGGCCCCCATCGCGCCGAACACCGCGGGCACGACGACAGCGCCGGCATACACCGGGCCGCCTTCGAAGGTATCTTCGAAGTCCGCGCCGTGCGCCGCGGTGCCGTTGACGAAGCGATGCCCGCGGCGGTCAGGGTGCGCCCGTGCCCGATGGCGGTGCAGGGACCGTCTTCGCAGCCCGCAAGCGCACTACGCATATCTGCCTCGTTGCGCGCGGCGATGCAGAGGCCTATCACATCGATCAGATCTCGTGAAAGGCGAAGTTGCGTACACCAGAGCCTATCCTTTATTCCGAGACGGGGCTTTTAGTCTATCGTCGACAGCACGTTCCCAGTGCAGCTAGATTGGCGGCACAAGAAACAGAACGGGGAGAGACGAATGGGCGGCCAAAGGCTCGTGCTGGGGCTGATTGCCGCCCTTCTGGCGGCACCGGTTGCCGCGCCCGCATCAGCGCAGGATTATCCGGCGCGCCCCGTCCGGATTGTCGTGCCCTTTGGCGCGGGCGGGCCGGCGGATGTCACCGCCCGCCAGATCGGCAACATCCTGCAAGAGACTTTTGGTCAGCCTTTCGTGGTGGAAAACCGCACCGGAGCTGGCGGCGTGATCGGCACCATCGAGGCGGCCAACTCCCCGCCGGACGGCTACACATTACTGATGATGTCGAACACGCAGACCGCGAATGAATCGCTGGTGCCGCCGGCGCAGCGCAAATATGAACTGATGCGCAACCTGGCGCCAATTGCGGCGGTCAACTATTCCGACCTCGTAATCGTGGTGCATCCATCGGTGCAGGCGAAGACGCTGGCCGAATTCATTGCACTGGCGAAGTCGCAGCCGGGCAAGCTGAACTACGCCTCCTCCGGCCAGGGCACGCCCTATCACATGGCGGGCGAACTCTTCAAGACGATGGCGGGGATCGAAATGGTGCACGTGCCCTATCGCAACAGCGGCGAGGCACGCAGTGGTGTCATTGGCGGCCAAGTGCAGATGATGATCGACGCGCTGCCGGCGATGGCGCCGAATGTCAACGAAAAGCAGGTGCGCGCACTTGCCACCACCGGCAAGACGCGCTCGGCCGTCCTGCCCGACGTGCCGACCGCCGATGCGACCGCCGTACCCGGCTACGAGGCGACCATTTGGCTGGGCCTTATGACGCCGGCCGGAACACCGAAGCCTGTCATCGACAAGCTGAACGCCGCGGTGAATGCGGCAATCAAGCGGCCGGATATCGAGAAGCTGTGGACCGCACAGGGCGCGGTGCCGATGTCGATGACACCGGAAGAATTTGACAAGTTCCTGCGCAGTGACATCGTGAAGTGGGCAGAAGTCGTCAAGAAGTTCGCCGACAAGCCGCAGTAGGTTCTTGATGCCGCAAATTCGCTTCCGGCTGAATGGCCTCGAGAAATCCGTCGATGCCGATCCGGACCGTTCGCTGCTGGATATCCTGCGTAACGAGTGCGGCCTTGCGGGGCCGCATTTCGGCTGCGGCGCCGGCGAATGCGGGGCCTGCAACGTCATCGTCGGAGATCGCGCCGTTAACTCCTGCGACATGCCGATGTGGTCGGTCGCAGACAAGGACATCACCACACTGGAGGGGCTCGGCAGCGCAGAGCGGCCGCATCCGCTACAACGGGCCTTCATTGCCGAGCAAGCGATGCAATGCGGATACTGCATTTCCGGCATACTGATGAGCGCGGCGGCGCTGCTTCGGCAAAACTCCTCGCCTTCCAACGGCGATGTTAAGGCGGCACTCGACCGCAATCTCTGCCGCTGCGGCTCGCATAACCGCATCGTGCGCGCCGTACTGCGCGCAGCCAGCGACATGGCTGCAAAATGAACAAGCCCTCTCCGCCCCAACTGCCGGTCAGCGTTGCAGCCAATCCACGGCTTTCTTCCTGGCTGCAATTTTCGTCCGATGGACATGTCGTGGTCTCGCCCGGGAAGGTGGAAATCGGCCAAGGTATCATCACGGCGCTGGCACAGATTGCTGCCGACGAGTTCGATGTCGACATGTCCCGGGTGCGGATGCAACGCGCCTCGACGCCCGCAAGTCCCAACGAGGGCGTGACCTCCGGCAGCCTTTCAATCCAGCAGTCCGGCCGCGCACTGCGGCATGTCTGCGCCGAAGTGCGCCGCATCTTTCTGGAGAAGGCGTCCGAGCGGCTCGGCGCGGATGTCGACGCGCTCGGCATCGAGGACGGCACGATCAAGGGGCCGGGCAATGTCAGCACCAGCTATTGGGAGCTGGCCAATGAGGTCTCGCTGGAACGTGAGGCAAGCGCCGATGCGGTCGCAAAGCCGATCGCGCGGCGAGCACTTGCCGGAAGCCCGGTGCAGCGGATCGACATTCCGGACAAGGTGTTCGCGCACGCGCGCTTTCTTCAGGATTGCGCGCCGCCCGGCACACTGCACGGACGCGTGCTGCGGCCGGAAGTTTCGGGTGCCAAGCTAGGGGATTTGAAGGAGGGCGACACTCGCGACGTTTCGGGCCTTGTCGCCATCGTGCGAGACGGCAGTTTTGCAGGCGTCGTCTGCGAGACGGAACATGCCGCGGAAGCTGCGTTGAAGGCGCTGCGGAGGGGCGCGAGGTGGTCCGGCGGCGATACCCTGCCCGACGAGAACGACCTCGCGTCCTTCCTGAAATCGCAGCCAGTGGAATCGACCGTCATCGACACAAGGAAGGCGGCCTCGTCTCCTGCGACGGCGCGCACGATCAGGCGGCAATATGTCCGCCCCTATATCGCGCATGCCTCGATGGCGCCGTCTTGCGCGATGGCGCGATGGGAAGGCGATCGCGTCCATGTCTGGACCCACAGCCAGGGCGTCTACCTGCTGCGCACCGATCTCGCGCTTGTGCTGAGGGTACCGGAAGAGAACATCACGGTCGAGCACATGGAGGGGGCCGGCTGCTACGGCCACAACGGCGCCGACGACGTCGCACTTGACGCTGTCCTGTTGGCGCGGGCCACGTCCGGCCGGCCGGTGCGCGTGCAATGGTCGCGCGCAGACGAGATGTCCTATGCACCGTTCGGCGCGGCGATGGCGATCGAGATCGAGGCGGATCTCGACACGAACAACGAGATCGTCGGCTGGCGTCACCGGATATGGAGCAACGGACATGCGGCGCGTCCGGGGCGCGCGGCACGGCCGGCGCTGCTTGCGGGCACCGAGCTCGAAAATCCTTTCCCGCGCATGATCTCGTCCAATCCGCCGCAGGCCAATGGCGGCGGCGCCGACCGCAATTCGGTCCCGCTCTACGATTTTCCTTCCTGGGTAATCGAAAGCCATCGCCTCACAGCCATGCCGGTTCGTACCTCGGCCCTGCGCACGCTGGGCGCACAGGGTAATGTCTTCGCGATCGAGTCGCTGCTCGACGAAATCGCCGGCGATCGTGGCGAAGATCCGGTGGCGTTCCGGTTGCGCCATTTGCGCGACGAACGCGCAAAAGAAGTGATCCGGGCCGCCGCGAGGCGCGCGGGGTGGAAGCCGGCGAAGCGGCCAGGCATCGGCCACGGTATCGGCTTCGCCCGTTACAAGAACACCGGCGCCTATTGCGCCGCTGTCGCCGAGATCGAGGGCGCGGAAGATATCAGGGTGAGGAAACTAACGCTGGCCATTGACGTCGGGGAAGTCATCAATCCCGACGGCGTGATCAACCAGATCGAAGGCGGCGCAATCCAGGCAACAAGCTGGGTCCTGAAGGAACGCGTTCGCTTTGATCGCCGGCGCATCACCAGCACGAGCTGGTCCGACTATCCCGTCCTGCGCTTCACCGAAGTGCCGGACGTGGAGGTCGAACTGATCCAGCGTAGCGAAATAGATCCCGTCGGAGCCGGCGAAGCCGCGCATGGGCCCGTGACCGCCGCGATCGCAAATGCCGTGTTCGATGCGCTGGGAGTGCGGGTGCGAAAGCTGCCGATCACGCGCGACGCCCTGATCGCGGCGATGGAAGAGAGTGCATGACCGACCTGAACCTCCTGGGCGGCGGCGCGGTACAAGGCCTCGTCGCGAGCCTCGCGCCCGCCTTCAAGGCGAAGTCCGGGCTTGAGATCGTCGGTGAATTCGGCGCCGTCGGCGCTATGGCGGACAAATTGCGCGCTGGCCGGCCCACCGACATCATCATCCTGACCGAGACCCTTGTCGGCATCCTCGCCAGCGAGCAACTGGTTGTCCCCTCTTCCCTCGGGAATGTCGGCACGGTCGAAACCGCCCTCGCCGTCCGCGCCGGCGATCGCCCGGTGTCGGCGCCGAATCACGCAGCGCTGCGCAAGGCATTGCTCGCTGCGGACGCCATCTATGTTCCTGATACCAAGGCTTCGACGGCAGGCATCCACGTCGTACGGGTTCTCGCCCTGCTCGGTGTCCTCGGAGAGGTCGAGAGCCGCCTGAAAATCTACCCCAATGGCGCGACGGCGATGCGGCATCTGGCAGATTCGTCTGCGAGGCACCCTATCGGCTGCACGCAGACGACGGAAATCATCAGCACGTCGGGCGTGGTGCTTTCGGGTGCGCTGCCGCCGGGCTGCGAACTTGCCACGATGTACACCGCGGCCGTTACGACGGACGCCGCCCGGCCGCGAGAGGCACAAGCACTGGTCGATCTTCTGACGGCGGCCGAGCATGGCGAACTGCGCAACCGCGCGGGGTTCCTGGAGCCAGCGTGAGTTACCGAATACCGCGCCGGTAAGCGAGCAGCCGAGCCTCGGCAAAGGACATCAGCAACGACGTAAGATATCCGATAACGCCAAGCAGGATCACGCCGGCAAACAGGTCGGCCGAGCGGAAAGCACGCGCTGACAGCAGCACTGAATGGCCGAGCCCGTCGAGACCCCGCGAGGATTTCGCAGACCACCGAGAGAATCAGCGCCACGGTCAAACTAAGACGCATCCCAGCGAGAATATCTGGCGCCGCAGACGGCAGTCCGATCTTGAAGATCACGGCGAGTCGCGACATCTCAAGAGACCGCGCGACCTTATGAAGTCTCGGCTCGACGGCCGCCAAGCCGTGAATGGTTGCGAGCAGCATGGGCCAGATAGCGCCGAATGATTTCACAAAGAACGCCATCGCCTGCGTAAGGCCGAACATCGCAATCGCGAGCGGGATGATAGCCGAGATCGGCAACGGGCGAAGAAATTCCAGCGACGGCGCGATATAGCTGCGCGCAGCACGCGACGAGCCGATGATGGCACCGAGCGCGATGCCGGCGACTGACGCAAGGAACCAGCCATAGACCATGTGCTCCAACGTACCGAGCAACTTGCTTGCCAGATCGCCGCTGGTGAAGCCGCGCACCAGCGAGGCCCAGGCGCGGTCTGGACCAGGTAGAAAAACCGGCGAGACCAGCCGGAGGTCGGCAACGAGTTGCCAAAGCCCGACAAAGCTGGCAGCGACAAAGAAGCTGGCGATTCGCCAATAAATCGCTTGGCGCCTCATGCACGCTCCCTGACCAGCGCTGCCCGGCCAAACAGCCGCGCTTGCATCAGATTGAGAGCGGCGTTGAGGCCAAAACCGATCAGGCCGATCCAGATCAGATAGGCCAGCATCAGGTCTGCCTGCAGGCCCTGTTGCGCCGCCATGATCGCAGCACCCAGCCCGATCGGGTTGATGGCGATTTCGACGGTGACCGCGACATCAGCGCGATGCCGGCAGCGAGACGAAAGGCGACAAAGATGCGCGCAGCGCCGCAGGGACCACGATCTTGCGCACACGGTCCGCCGGCGAGAGTTTCAGCGCTCGCGCCACTTCCATCAGACGCGGCTCGACCTGGCGGACCGCCGCGCGAGCAAGGATCAGCACCGGCCAGATGCAGGCAAAGGACACGATCGCAATTTCCATCCGATAGCCGAAACCGAGCGCGATAAGCGCGATCGGCAACAGCGCGATGGAAGGAATGGGACGGATCGCTTCGATGGTTACTTCCATGAGTCGATCCAGAGACTGGACTAGACCGAGAAGAATACCAAGCGTAAGCCCGATGGTTCCCCCGAGGAACAGGCCCGCAAAGGCCGATATAAGGGTGTCACGGGTCGCCGTGAGTATGGCACCGTCGGCGAAGGCGGACCACAGCGCGACCAGAATGGCGCTTGGCGGCGCCAGCGAGTCGCTGTGAAGATCGACCGTGCGCGCCCAGATTTCGAAGGCCAGCAGGACGGCACCTGGCAGCGCCAGCGCCTTGACGCGATCCGCCGTCATGCCTCGGATGCCTTGATGAAATCGAACAATTCTCGACGCAGGCCCAAGAACTCGGGGTTTTCACGCGTGGTCAGTTGATCGCGCGGGCGCGGCAGGTCGATCGCAAGCTCGATGCCGATGCCCCGGGATTGGGCAAGAGGCCAATCACGCGGTCGCCGAGGTAGATTGCTTCTTCCAGGTCGTGGGTGACGAAGATTACAGACGTGTTGGATGCCGCAACGAGCGACAGCACTTCGTCCTGGAGCCCCTGGCGCGTCATCGCGTCGAGCGCGCCAAAGGGTTCGTCCATCAGCAGGGCCTTCGGCTCCTGTGCCAGGCAACGCGCGATCTGCAAGCGCTGCTGCATGCCGCCGGACATTTCAGCGGGATATTTGCTGGCGTGGTTCGGTAACCCAACCTTCTTCAGCAACGCATCGATACGGCCTGCGCGTTGAGCGCTAGGAACACCGGTCGCTTCCAGGGCCAGCGAGATATTGCCGGCCGCGGTGCGCCAAGGCAGCAACGTCTTGCCGTAGTCCTGGAATACGATCGCTATGTCGCGCCGTGGCGACAACATATCGCTCTGGAGGGAAGGAACAGGTTGGCTTGGTCCACGAGAGCGATACCCGGCTCTTTGATTTGGCCAACGCCGCAGGCGGGAGGGCAAGGCGGACGCTGCCTTCGCATCAATGCTATCGTTGATCGATGCCGGCCCCGCCGCGCTCGATGAAGCGCGCACGCTGTTCGACAAGCACGGCCGCGATGCCACCCTCTCCGAAGACGTTGGTCGCGTCGAGATCCTGGCGCCGGTGCCGGAGCCGCGTCAGATGCGCGATGGCATGTCCTTTCCCCTGCATATCCTCCAGGCACCGCGCGGTCAGTTGAAGCTCGCCGCGCGTGCCAAGGGCGACATGGCCGAACTCGTGCGGATCGACGCGGAGCCGCCCGGCGAATTGCCGGAGGTCTATCGAAAGCAGCCGATTTTCTACATCACCAACCGCTTCAACACGACGGCCGCGCTACAGCCAAGTGATGGATTACGAGCTCGAGTTCGGCATCATCACCAGGAACAAGGGCGCCAATATCTCCGCCGCCAGGGCGAAAGATCACATCTTTGGCTATACCATCTTCAATGATTTCTCCGCGCGCGATGCCCAGCGCGTCGCGATGGAGGGGCGTCTTGGGCCCGCCAAGGGCAAGAGCTTCGACGGCGGCAACGTGATGGGGCCGTGGATCGTGACGCCGGACGAGATCGGGGATCCCTACAAGCTGAAGATGGAAGCGCGCGTCAATGGCGAGGTACGCTCCCTGGGCGTCTCTGACGGCATGCTGTTCTCCTTTGAGGAGATCATCGCCCACGTCACCAAGGACGAGCCCCTGATGCCTGGCGAATTTATCGTCTCCGGGACAGTCGGCAATGGCTGCGGGCTCGAACTCGGCTAGTATCTCGAACACGGCGATACCATCGAGCTTGAGGTCGAGAAGATTCGCGTGCTGAAGAACCGGGTTGAACGGCAGAACGCCTGAGGGCTTAACTGCAAATAGTCAACAATCAAACGAGCGAGACGCCAATGGCGCGCAAACTGATCGACATCTCCGTACCGCTGCAGAATGACGTTCCGGCCGACCCGCCGGGCGGGCATCCAACGATTCAATACATCGATCACCAGCAGGGCCTGCCCCGCATGCTGCAGTTTTTCGAGGGATTGAAGGCCGAGGATTTGCCGGACGGACAGGGCTGGGCGGTCGAGCAGGTGCAGCTCTCGACTCATAACGGCACGCATCTTGATGCACCCTGGCACTTCCACCCGACCATGAACCGCGGCGAGCGTTCTTGGACTATTGACGAAGTGCCGCTGGAGTGGTGCTTGCAGCCTGGCGTGAAACTCGACTTCCGCCACTTTCCCGACGGCTATGTCGCGACGGCCAGCGACGTGGAAAACGAGCTGAAGCGTATCGGGCACGCCCTGTCGCCACTGGAGATCGTGGTGGTCAACACCAGCGCCGGCGCCAAATACGGCCAGCAGGATTATGTCACTTCAGGCTGCGGCATGGGCTACGAGGCAACGATGTACCTGCTTGAACGCGGCGTGCGGCTGACCGGCATCGACGGGTGGAGCTGGGATGCGCCGTTCGTCTACACCGCAAAAAAATATGCCGAGACCAAGGACGCGAGCCTGATATGGGAAGGCCACAAGGCCGGCCGCCACATCGGCTATTGCCACATCGAGAAGCTGCATAATCTGGAGCTGCTGCCTTCGACGGGCTTCATGGTGTCGTGCTTTCCGGTAAAGATCGAGCGCGCCTCGGCGGGCTGGACCCGCGCCGTCGCTATTCTCGACGGCTAGGTGACGTATAGACGCAACTCTGAGACGAAGCCTCCGTAGACGAGCCGACAAAGGCTGCCTAAACTCCCCCAAAAAGCCGCCGGACCGGTGCCAGCGCGGATAGGCGCTAGACGCAGCCGAGATGACAAGGGAGGATTGGATGAGCCGTTTTTCACGGATTGCCACGCTTGCTTCTGCCACAGCAATATCGCTCGCATTCACAGCGCCGGGCAAGGCGCAGGAAACCTTCAAGCTCGGCATCGTGACATTTCTGTCCGGGCCCGCCGCCGACAGCTTCGGCGTTCCCGCCCGCAACGGCGCGCAATTCGTCATCGACCAGTTGAACAAAGGCGCTGCCCCCTCGCCATACGAGAAGGTCGGGTTCGGCGGCATGAAGATCGAGCCCATCGTCATCGATGAGAATGGCGGCGCCACCAAGCAGGTGCAGGAACTGCGCAATCTCTACCAGCGCGATAACGTCGATGCCGTGCTTGGCTATATCGGCTCGGGTGATTGTCTCGCGGTCGCCCCCATCGCCGAAGAGCTGAAGAAGTTTCTGATTCTGATGGATTGCGGTACGCCGCGTATCTTCGAGGAAGGTAAGTACAACTACGTGTTCCGCACCGCTGCACACGCCACGATGGATAATGTCGGCCTCATCCGCTACATGAAGGCCAAGAACGTCAAGATGGACACGCTGTCGGCTATCAACCAGGATTACGCTTGGGGCCAGGACAGCCGGGCTGACTTCGTGGCCGCTGCGGGACAGCTCTATCCCAACGCCAAGCTTGCGACCGACTTGCTGCCGAAATTCGGTGCGGGCCAGTATGGCACCGAGATCTCGGCCCTGGTGAGCGCCGGATCCGACGTGGTTTATTCGAGCCTCTGGGGCGGTGACCTGCAGTCCTTCATCCTGCAAGCAGCACCGCGCGGCCTGCCCAAGCGCAGCCAACTCGTGTTCAGCGCAGCCGATCACGTGCTGCCGCCGCTCGGCGACAAGATGCCTGATGGAACGATCATCGGCGCACGCGGCGCGTATGGGCTGATGTCACAGAAATCGCCGCTGAACGACTGGCTGTTCAAAGGTTATGAAGCGGCCAACGGCGTTTACCCCGTGCAAGCGTCCTATCGTATGGCGCAGGCAATCCTCGGATTGAAGGCGGCGATCGAAAAGGCGATGGCCAAGAACGGCGGCAAGAAGCCTTCAACTGACGAAATGGTCGCAGCCATGACCGGACTGGAATGGCCCTCGCCCGGCGGGCTGATCCAGATGAAGCTTGCGGATGGACATCAGGCCATCCAGCCGATCGCGTTCGGCCGCACAAAGTACAATCCCGACTTGAAGCGGGTCGACCTCGTTGACATCGAGTACTTCGACGCCGAATGCGTCAATCCGCCTCCGGGCGTGAAGTCGCTCGACTGGATCAAGGGCGGCATGCAGGGCGCCAAGTGCAAGTGAGCGAACCTTCGCAGCTGGATTGACCGAGATGCAGCGGCACGAACCCGAAGCGTTCATGCCGCTGCTTTTATGCCTCTTCGTCGCAAGCGCCTCGACATGAATTTCTTTCTGACCATCATCCTTGACGGCCTGATCCAGGCCTCGTGGCTGTTCGTGGTGGCGCTGGGGCTGACGCTGGTGTTCGGCGTCCTGAAAATACTCAACATCGCCCATGGCAGCCTCTACGCGCTCGGCGCCTATGTCGCGGCAACCGCCGTGACCATGGTTGCGGCGCGCGGGCTGCCGCCCGCCGTGGGTTTTGTCGCCATGTTTGTTGCAGTGGCCCTGATCGCGTCCGCGGTCGGCCTGTTGCTCGAACGCGGTCTGCTCAGGATGTTCTACGGCCGCGATGAGGTCGTGCTACTGCTGGTGACCTACGCCGTCTTCCTGATCCTGGAAGACGTCACCAAGCTGACCTGGGGCGTCAATCCGATCTACGCGACGCAGCCCTACGAGTTGTTTGGCAACCTCGAATTCGCAGGGCTGTATTACGTCGGCTACGACCTTGTGCTGATTCCGGTCTCCGCGGCGATCGGATTTGCGATCTGGTATGGCCTCAATCGCACCATCACAGGCAAGATCGTGCTGGCCGTGATCCATAACCAGGAGATGAGCGTCAGCATGGGCGTGCGCGTCAACCGCGTCTATGCATTCGCTTTCGCGCTGGGAGCGCTGCTGGCGGCGATCGCCGGGGCGTTGACGGCGCCAAAGATTTCGATCCAGCCCGGACTGAGCTCGGATGTGATCATCCTGAGCTTTGCCATTGTGGTGATCGGGGGACTGGGTAGCGTCGAGGGAGCGGCGGTCGGCGCAGTTCTGGTCGGGCTTGCGCGAGCGGCTTCCGTGCATCTGATCCCGCAAGCCGAACTGTTCGTGATCTACCTCGTAATGGCCGGCGTCCTCATGTTCCGCCCTGAAGGCCTGTTCAAGCGCGAGACGGCGAGGCGCATCTGATGAACAAGGGAATGCATCCCCTTCTCATGATCGCGCTGGTCGCAACCGTCACGCTGTGCGGCCGCGTGCTGCCGACATGGACGCTGTCGCTGGCCACCATAGCCGCCGCCAATGCGCTGATCTCACTCGGTATAGTGGTGTTGGCGCGCACCGGCAACGTTTCCTTCGGCCAGGGCCTGTTCTACGCTGCCGGCGGCTACAGTGTGGCCTTGATTGCCAATGCCTGGGGACTTACCGACGCCGTCGCGCAGGTGATGATCGGAGCCGTCTGCGGAGGCCTGCTCGGCCTCGTCATAGGTCCCCTGATCGCGCGCTACAGCGGCATCTTCTTCGGCATGCTGACGCTCGCGCTATCCATGGTGTTCTATGGCGCGCTGGTGAAATCCACCGCGCTTGGCGGCTCCGATGGCTTTAATGTCGGCAGGCCGACCCTGTTCGGGATGAGCATTGCCGATCCACGCGAGGCCGACTTCATGCTGTATGCCGTGGCGGTCATCACGACCGGCCTTGCCGGCATTGCAGCGACCGTCCTGTTCCGCTCCGAATTCGGGCTCGCGAGCCTTGCGGTCCGCGGAAACAACCTGCGCGTCGAGTATCTCGGCCTCTCGGCCAATCGCATCGTCTCGATCAATTTCGTGATTGCGGCGGTTTTTGCCGGTGCCAGCGGCGCCTTTGCGCTGATGGCGCAGCGGCACATCGACCCGCAATTCGCCTACTGGACCACCTCGGGCGAGTTCGTTTTCGTGGCGGTGCTGGCCGGAAATCAGAGCGTCGCCGCGGTGTTCGTCGCATCAATGGCGCTGGAGCTGGTTCGATCCTTCTCCAACCTGTACCTGCCCAACACCTGGCAGCTCGTGCTTGGCGTATTCCTTCTGGCCGTGATCCTGTTCCTGCCGCGCGGCATCGGCTCGCTCTGGGTTCGCGGCAAGCGCGGCAGCAGCAAGCAGGCCATAGCCGTCGAAAAGGAGTTGGTGTCATGAATCCGGTGCTCTCCGTGCACGGGCTCAACAAGCGTTTCGGCGCCGTCGTTGCCGCCGATGCACTGACGCTGGACATTCCGGCCGGCCAAAAGGTCAGCCTGATCGGCGCCAACGGCGCCGGCAAGACCACGTTTGTGAACCTGGTCACTGGCTATCTCACGCCGGACAGCGGCTCGATTGCGCTCGATGGTCTGCACATTGGCGGGCACTCGCCGCGAAAGGTCGCGCGGCTCGGCATCTCGCGTTCGTTCCAGATTCCGCAATTGTTCGTCGAGCTCACTGCCGCCGAAAACCTGATCGTGGCCCTATCCGGCGCGGGTACCAGAACGCTGTCATTCCGTTTGCCCGCACGGGCGCATCTTCATGACAGAGCCGTCGAGTTGCTGGGCAGGTTCGGCCTTGCCGATCTCGCTGAACGCCCGATCTCGGAGCTGGCAGGCGGTGTGCGCAAGTTGATCGATATCGCCATGGCGCTGGTCCGCCGGCCGAAACTGCTGCTGCTCGACGAGCCCACCTCGGGCGTCTCGGCGGAAGATAAATTCGCCACCATGGACCGCGTGATCCATGCCGTCACGCCGGATGCTGCCACGATCGTCTTTGTCGAGCACGACATGGACATTGTCAGCCGCTATGCCGACCGTGTGATTGCCTTCTATCAGGGCCGCATCCTCGCCGATGGCGAGCCCGGCCATGTGCTGAAGGACAAGGACGTCCGTTTCTACGTCACCGGAGGCGCCAGATGACTGCCGGCAAGCCGCTGCTCGAGATCGATAATCTCGTGGTCGAAATCCAGTCTATGCCGGCGCTGCGCGGCTTTTCCATGCGCATTGACCGTGGCGCCATGGTGAGTCTGGTCGGCCGCAACGGCGCCGGCAAGACCACGCTGATGCGCTCCATCATGGGACACCTCAAGCCGGTACGCGGCTCGATCCGGTTCGAAGGCGCCGATCTAGCCCCGCGTCCGCGTCATGCCCGCGCTGGGCTCGGGATCGGCTATATGCCGGAGGACCGCGGCCTCGTGCCGCAACTAACCGTCGAGGAAAATATCCTGCTGCCGCTGTGGGTCGCCGATCATCTCGATCGCAAGGCACGCCTCGAGCTTGTCTATGACGTGATCGGCGAACTCGCGGAGTTCAGGCATCGCAAGGCACTCCTGCTCAGCGGCGGCCAGCAGAAGCTGGTCGCGCTGGGCCGTGCGCTCGCCATCGGGACCAAATGCCTGCTGCTCGACGAGCCCTTCGAGGGGATCGCGCCGGCCCTGTCGGAACGCCTGTCGGAAGTGCTCGCCTCGCTTCGGGGCAAGGATCTCACCTTGCTGATGTCCCAGTCGGACATGAACCATTCGCGGGGGCTGATCGACGTCGAGTTCACTATCGAGCGCGGCGCCAATCTGTTGCCCGCCTGACCCGTAGTCTCACGTGCGGTGATGGCCCGAGCCTGGTTGGACGGCTCCGCGGCCCGCTTCGACAACGTAGCGCCGATATCGGTATCAGCGAGCTCGCCCAGCACGCCGTCCCTAACTCACTTGACGACATCGGGATGGCTGACAACGGTCCAATCAGCGCATGGGAAACAGTACCGACAAGGCGACGAGCTTCATGGTCCAGTTTTCTAGATGTTCGGTTCGCTTTTTGGAAATTTGTACATGGACGCCAGACGCAGGTATACTCCCCATGTCCCTCGCATACTGCAGTGCACACAAAGTGCTCGTGAAGGGTGTCACAACCAACGTCAATTTCACCCCTTGTGAGATGTAATCCCTTGGGACGTACCGGGCTCAGTCGCTGTCTTCGGATCCCGCGCCGATCAGCGCCTGCAGGGGCTCGGGCTTCAACACCACGATGGCGCCATGCTCGAGGCGCACCAAGCCGCGCGCCGCCCAAGCGCGCAATTGCTTGTTGATGCTTTCGCGGGTCATGCCGACCATCTCGCTGATTTCCTGCTGCGTGATAGCGATCTTGCGCTCACCTTCCGTCAGCTTGCGGCGCTCGGTCAGCCTGAGCAGCGCGCTGGCGAGCCGGCCGGGCAGATCCTGCAGGATCACCTGCTCGACCTGGTCGCTGGTCCGGCGCAGCCGCTCGCAGAGCAGTTCGATGAACTTCATTGCCAGTGTCGGCTGGCTGCGCACAAACGGCACGAATTCGCGGCGGTCGATGGTGAACATCTCACAGTTCGTGTTTGCGGTGGCATCCGCGCTTCGGTCGTGGCCGGAGAGCAGCGCCATCTCCCCGAAAATCTCGCCGGGGCCGATCAGGTTGAGGATGGCGTTGCGGCCGTCGGGCGAGGAAATGCTGATCTTCACGGTGCCGCTGATAACGGCAAACAGGCTCGTTGGCGGATCACCCTTGGCAAAGATTGGCGTGCCCCGCTTCAGCGTCGAGTGCTTGGCATAGCGGCAGAGTTGCTCGAACGCCTCCGGTTCAAGGTCGGCAAAATAGGGGTGCTTGCGCAGGACTGACAGCTTGCTGCTTGCAAACCCGCGGGCTTCGCCTTTGTTGTCCTGAGGCACGCTGGTTGTCTCCCGGAAGGATGCCGCGCCGACAATTCCTCCGTAATCAAGGCAGCTCCGCTTTTCAACCGGAAACCGGCTTTTTGGGCCGCCCTCGGGGGACGAAGGAGAAATATGAGGGCCAGCGTCGTCGCCGCCGCCTCGACGAGGGCAGCAGCAGCCGAAAAGTAGAGCCAGTCGAGTTTAGCGTCCGGAAGCTGCAGAGCGCCCCACCCTCCCACGAGCACGATGGCCAGACGAAGCAGACCTGGCCAGCAAGGAAGCGCCGCCACCCCTGGTAAGTCGAGCATAATCCCGTAGCACAGGCCATGAATCCGTAAACCGATCCGTCACGCGGAAAGTATCCGTCTGCCGCAGCGGCCACGGCCTCAGTGCGTGAGTAGCTCGGCTATCAAGTATCCAAACACGGCAACCCCGCCTCAAGCGCGACGAAAATCGCGCCCGACAACACGCAAAAGATGAGGCTGGCCCAGCGAGCACGCGCTGAGAGACGCAACAAAAAAGCCGACTATCTGGGACCACCTGCATCCGTATGTGCAAATGGATCGATGGCAGCCCATCAGACACTCCACAAAAGCAAAAAAGCCCGGCGGCCGAGAGGCCACCGGGCTTGAGAAGACGCGACCATCCACGAACTGCGCTATCCGTAGCGGCTCCAACGATTTCGAATGCGCTAGATCATGCGTTTGCGCCAGTAGAGCGTGTGCGGCCATGCCCAAGGGCATTTTGGTTGATACAGCAGATAACCCGCCTTGATGAAATTGTTCGAAGAGACAACATTGTCAGTGGTGTCCGAGACGACCGCACTCCAGCCGTTTCGACGAACCTGCGCTTCGACGGCACGCATGAACCGTAACTGCAGGTTGTTGCCGCAGTGGTTCCTCAGCACCCCAACTCGCGAAAAATACCCCGCGTTGTGTGCATGAGTTGCAGCGATGACTCCGGCAAATCCAACCGGCATGTCGCCCCGATAGGCCAGCCACCAATGCCCCTGTTCGAAGTCCGGAATGGCGGCCGCGTCGAAGAATGTAAGACGGTGGACCTCGGTCAGGATGTCAGCGATATCCTCGTCCTGAGCGTCGACGGCTCGAATCCGATACATTTTGCACAACCCTCAAAATGCGCCATCGCTGGCCTGCACGAACCAGCAAGATGGATCGTGAGAGCATGCCGCCTTAATATCCTGACTACTTTCCCAACATGACCTTGAAGCCAAGCCAGGCTGCCCCGACTAGACCCGTCACGATCACGGTGATTACCGCTTTGAAGGTATAGTTTTGCGCCTGCTCGACGCTCTTGCGCCAACGCCGAAGGTGCTGGAGGTCGGCGCGCAGTTCCTTTCGATCCTCTTCCTCCATTCCGAACGATGTCAGGATGGCAGCGACGGCCTTCTGCACTGCGCTTTCGATACTGCTGTATTGCAACCTTTGCTGCTCGGCCAACGTTTGCGCAACGATGGCCTTGATATGCTCCTCGCTCATCGCTTACCGCCTGATGATACGCGCGACGTTTTCGAATCCGCGTTTTGCGAAATAGAACGATACGACCAGGTTAGAGGTCACCGCTGCAAAGCCGGCGAGCGGATCGGTGATCCCAAGCCCGAGCACCTTGTCAAAGATTAGCAGCTTCGCGAAATAGACAGCCACACAGTAGCCCATCAGCTTGTCGGGCTCGTACCAACGCCCCAGTTCAGCTGTGCGATATTGCAGGATCGCGTTTGCCTCGGCCGATTGGGCCGCGATCTCGCTTGCCGCCAGATCAGCGGCGATCTTGTTGTCGGCGTTCCCGGCTTTCAGCTTCGCATTGTAAGCGTCGATCAGGCCTTTGATGACCGGTCCTCCGAGGAGGGAGATGATTGCCATCCACATGTCAGACCGCCTTCCGCAATGAACGAAGCCGCGCCACGATGGTGATAAGGGATATTACGAGCAATATTCGCCCAGCAGTTCTGGGCTCGCCGATTGCTGAGCCAATCTGGGTTCTGAATTCGGGATCGGCAAGGGGATCGGCGATGTAATCGATAACCTGCAACATCGTGCCCGCAAGCGCGAGGCAGTAACTCCATGCGATGGTCAGCGAACTAAGGCAGGCCTTCTTGATCTTGCACAGCATCACTTATCCCTGAGTTTGGTCCCGAATTGCGCGACGTGTAGCCGAAGCCTGTCGCCCTAGGCTGTCACCAAATTGATCCAGATCTTGATCGCCGCCCAGGAACAAACTGAGGCCGAATACCCGGCGGCGAACAGGGCGGCGCAAGACAATAACCACATGATCACTTCCCTCCGACAATGGCGCCGAGAAGCGACTTGATAAGTGCGCCGATCGATCCGCTCGATGGATTGCGGACCGACGGACTTGTCGATGACGGCTTGCCCAGTGACTTCGGCGCCGACGTCGCCTTTGATGCGCTGGCGCCGGGCGCCACACCCGCACCGAACTGGATTGATGGGTCAAGTCTCATCATCGCCGTCAGCAAACCGGCGCACCCTGGCTGGCGATCGACCGCGTTGGGGTCGTAAACGCCGTCACGAACGTACTTGCCGGATTGATACTGATTGGTGCCTGCCCAGACATACGGAGATGGTTTGCCGCGCGCGGCATAGCCGAGACCGTTATATTCCTCGAGCTTGGTGAGGGCGGCCGCAATGCTCCAATCCTTGTTGCGAGCCGCATGAGGCGCACAGTTCACCAAAGCATCGATTGCTGCATCTTCCCAGGACTCGAAGGGCCCTCGCCCCGCAGGCACATGAATCGAGACCCTATCCCAGGGGTCTCCCTGCGCCAGTGAACGCGACCAGTTCTGCGAAGACTCCCGTTCATGGATGACTGCAATAATGGACCAGGGAACGCCGGTCCTGGCCTCTACGGCCTGATAGCGCGTCTTTGCTGCGACCAATCGCTTGGCAGCGGCCGAGAAATCGCGGGTCATCCGGGCGTTGGCCCAGCGTTTCCCGTTCGCTGCCTTGAGCGTTACAACGTCAACCATGTGTTCGCCTATGAAGAACAGCCGCCCTCTCGGAGGGCTATTGCTCGGGGTAATGGTGAACAAGCCTGCTGTAGCTAAGTGGCAGCTTGCTCGGCTTGGTTGTGGATGATAAGAAGGCGCGCTATGAGACGCGCATTTCCGTGGATTCTATCGACAATTCTGCTGGTTGCCTTTATCGCTTCGTTTTCTGAACTTCAGCGTATGCGAATGCGATTCGGCGAAGTCACACGCCACACTTTTCACGACCACGCAGGTATTCGACTGTCAGTCATCAAATCGGCGATGGCTCAAACCCACCGCCCTATCGTTCTACTTGGCGATAGCGTCGCCGAACTCGCTGCGCTTCCCGCAACCGTTTGCGGCAGATCAATTGTCAATGCCGGAATAGGAGGCGCAAGGCTTGAAGAACTCGCCCGTCTCGCCAGAGAACTAAGCGGCGCGTCGCTTGTTATCGTCGTAGCCGGAACGAATGATGCGGGGTCGCCTACCTTTGAAGCGGACTATTCCCGCCTCATAGCCAGCATAGAGCCAGCGACCATTGCTGTCCCCTCAACGGCATTTCAGAGCGTCAACAACCAAATTGTCGCTGCGGCGAAGAAGTCTGGAGCCAAGATTGCCGCGATTGGCTTTTCAGAATTCGATGGCGTTCATCCGACCCCGAAAGCTTATCAGGAATGGACGAAAGCAATCTCTGATAAACTTCTTTGGGAGGAATGCTCTAGATAATCCTCAACAGCTTATTGCAGATAATGGTCGGCTGGACGGCAGAAACCGGAGTACTAGCGCCACCCTGCGCGGTACCCAAAAACGACGCAGTCATTCCGTTGACCGGCTCATCGAAAGTACCAAGGTTGTTTGTCTCTGTTTGCTTCTGCGCACAAATCAGAGCGCCACTAGCGCCGTTCTGAAACGCGGAACGAGCCAAGCGAACAGAGCCACCAGATACGCTAATGGAGCCAGCTGGCGTATACGGCGGAAGGTTGGCTGTGAGAAGCGTTTTGCTCTCACCGCCGCCAACCGCGCCTAGCGCCGCAGCGCTGGTCCCAAAGAAACTAGACGTGAGGCGAGATGCGGCTGAACCGCCCATGTCATCCTTGCCCGCAATGACGCGCCCCCGCAGATCCGGAATGTTAAATGTGGTTGCACCGTCGCCACTCCCATAAGCAGTACCGAATAGTGCGAAGAGGCCCGAATAAGTGGCGCGCGAAATCGCCTGACCGTAAGCCAAGGCGAATGCGCTGTGAGGCGAAGAGTTTCCCCAATAGTCAATGCTCGCGCCAAGCGGAATCCCATAAGGGGAGGCGTAGAAGTCCCGTAAATAGAATGCCGCATCCGCGTTGCTGTAGGTGCAAGTATACGGCGTGCCCTGGACAAGCATTCCGGCCAGTAGGTCCGTCGCGGGAGCCGGTCGCAACGGCTTGGCGCCCAGGCCATCCACATTCAGCGTCACGACGGCACCGTTTGTTACATGTGGCGTGAATGCGATCGTCTGTCCGTTGAGTCGGGTCAGTGAGTCGAACGCCTGGAACGATGACACGGTGTAGGCGGTGGAGGTGCCCCCGGTTGTGAGCGATCCGGCAATGTCGTCGCGATATTTGGCCAATGCGGCCATCATCGCGCGGGCAGAATCGTTGATGCTGGACGGCGCTTGGCCTTCCTGCCAGTTGATCGATGAATCCGCAGTCGCATCGGCTGCAGCGATCTGGGACCATTTGTAGAATGTCATCTGCGAAATTCCTGGATGAAGGGACGCGGCGCGCCGGCTCGCCCAACTCTGTTCGTTGCTTCAAGAGGTCTTCTGCGCTTCTGAAAACAGCTCAAGATACTGTGCGCAGGAGCAAGCCGGCGCGCGTGCCGTAAGCATGTTACGAATAACGCCGATCGGCACGCCCGGACTATCCCGAGCGACCGCTTGTGCGCGCGCATCGATCAAGGCATCGATATCGGCGCGAATCTGCCTGATCCTTTGTTCAATTGCCGGGGCGCTGGCTGGCTTCATCCGAATGGTTCTCCTGGACGGTTGTTTCGGCTTGCCGGCTCGCAGAAAGCTTTTGCCTCGCAGCAGCCGCTTCGTTCTGAGCGCGCCGCAGCGCCTTCTCACGTTGCGCTTCATGGGAATCGAGCAACGCCTGCACGTCATAAGGCAATGACCTGAACCGCTGCTTTAGCCCCTTGGGCCATGACCGGGGCGGACTAATTCCCGCAACATCGCTGACCACTTCTGCGACCGCCGTGCCGAGCGTCGGATCGGCAAGGCCGAGCGACTGGTGATATTTCGAGATGTCCTGGAGCGCTGCCCAAAGCCGCTCGATGCCGAGCTGGGCAAAATCGGACACGAATTGTGCGATATCCCCTGGCCGCGCAGGACAGAATGGTGCGCCGTTTAGCTCGCACCACCTAGCGTACAGCGGCGCGGTGCGTGCCCTCGCCTGCGCGAGCGCCCCGAGCACAGGATTGATCGGCTGCATATGAGGTCTATCGCCTGGCCTTGCGGAGCGCCTCATGGACGTCGCCCATCTTCCTGCGCAGCTCCATCAGCTGCACGCGGCGGCGAAGGCTATGCGGACTGGAATCGATCTCGCCGCGCAGCTCGGCATCCAAATCGTCCAAAGCAACAGCGCGTTTGCTCAACCCGTAAAGAGCGAAGTTGTCCGCAATCCTGTCGATTGTCATTGGCAGACCATAGAGCTTGTCAGTGACGGACTCCGTTCTCTCGATAAAATCGCGATTGTCGTCTGGTATCATCGATATCGGTTCCTGCGGTGGCTGCCTTGCGCGAGTGCGGCCTGTGGCGGCCCTCGAACAGAGCCTCAAGCCGGTTACGTTCGAACTTGAAGTCAGCTAAGTCCGTCACGGAAAGAAGATCGGCGGTCGTGTGACGGAAAAATCGATGGGCTGGTTGCTGAGCAGACCATCCTGTTTTGCGTAAGGAAGCAGGGAGAAGGACTGGATCAGACGATCGTCGCGGAAGAAGCGCATGAGCGCTTGATGCGCCGAACAATCCATCTGCAAGCGCAGACTGCAAAGATCGGAATCAAATTCGTTATTACGAGAAAGGTAGTCCCCGGCGATAGTTCAAAAAATGATCCAGAATCCATCAGCGCAAAGAAAGCGTTCAGCGCTGCCGCGAACAAGACGCTTCCAATCAGTATTCCAAGCCAGAACTTCACTTCGGAGTAAGCTCGATGTCGACGAACTCCAATGCAACCAGGGCGGTATAAGCCAGGAACAGACAGCAGAAATGAAAAGGAGAAAGGCATTGCGCTACGACAATGAAAGGGAATGGACTGGTGAAAGTCACAAGCACGCCGATATAAGCGATCAGCACGGACTTGAATAATGCGTCGAGGACGCAGCCACCAACCATAGGGATGCCGAGAAATTCACTTCAAGCGTCCACTGCCGCAGGCTCCTATAGAACAAATCAAGAACATTGTCAATCTCTGCCGTTCTATCGTCCGCTCGACTTCCGCGCATGATAGAGAGCGACGGCATCCTTGATGTCACCCGAGTTCGACAGGCGAGCGTTGAGCGTCCGCAATTCGGCATGCTGTCTTTCAGCGCGGTTCTGAGCAGTGCCCGGCCGCTGCACCGGCGGGACTGCCTTGGCGATCGCGGCATCCCTGGCCTTCATCATGAGCCGATACTTGCCGGCGTCGTACATCATGCGCTGAAATACGGCGTTCCGCATCAATGGTTCGCTATTCAATAATCTGACCAGCTCGTTCATCTCGATGCCGCTTGCCTTCGCAGAGGCGGCGATCTCGACGGCGACGGCGCGTTGCGTTTCGCGGGATTCACCCTTCAGCATTGTCTCCAGTCGGGCGTCCTCGGAGCGGGCGTAGTTCTGGAAATTGATCCGCGCGATCTCGGCCTGTCGCAAGCCTTCCTGCTGCTGTTGCGCGATAAGCCGTTGTCCGGTGGCAACCATCGCCTCGACGCGCGCGAGCTTAGCCGGGTCCTTCCGCGACATCTGCTCGAGCGCGGCCGGCAACTGCTCAGCCGGCACGCTTGCGAGCTCGGGAAACTGGTCGAGAAAGCTCATTTGGGCGATTTGCGTCGCTGACGCAAGACCGCGCAGATATTCCTGCCGCGCCTTCTCGACCTCGCCCAGTTGCTCTTCAATCGCCTGGCGGATCTGCGGATGCTTCAGCGCTTGCTCCACCTCGGGCGCCAGCTCCGAGGACAAGCCATTGCTCTCCTCATTCGAGGCTGCTCCTTCAGTTTCGGGTGGCTCAGATTCGGCTTGCCCGGCGTGTGACTCCGGCAACTCGAAGCCGTAGAACTCTGTCGCGTCGGGATCGCGAGCTAGCGCCTCGGCGCGAAGCCCATCGATCCGCGCGGCGAGCGCCTTCGCTGTTTCGCTCTCTGCAACCAGCTTTTCGAAAGCCAAGGCCCCGGAATAATCGCGAGCAGCGCGCGCCAAGGTAATGGATTCATTGTGCGACACCCGCTTGCCATCCCGATCCCGGTACTCTCTGACCGTCGGCTCAGTGGGTGGATCAGATCGCCGTTCTGCAGCCGTGCGCAGCGAAGTAGTGTCACTGCCAATCGGTTCGCTGGAGTCTTTTTCTTCGTCCAAGTCCGGCATCGGCACAAAGTCGGCAATAACAGAATCTTGCGCAGAGGCAGCCGTCTCAGGACCGGTATCAATCGTCATGCTTGTCGCTCACCTTCAACGGAGGTTTTTAGAGATGCTCGCAGCCCAGCGTGCCGGACCTCGACGCGTGGGCGTGCGAGCGAATGGCTGCGCCGGGGTCACCAGGTTCGCGGCCAAGACAGCCGGGCTCGCGACCGGATTAGTCGCGTCATCTGCCGGCGGCTTGAGCGGCGGCGCAGCCGTATATTGTCCCGTCTGGAATCCCGTGATCGCGTTCGCAAGCGCAGCGAAGGGATTTCCGACGGGAGTATACGCCCAACTTCTAAAGCCGGCGCTCAGGCGATCTCCAAGCTCAGGTTGCGCCTGAACAGGCGCAGCTTCGAATTGCGGCATGAGATAGTCGCCTATTGCGATGCCTCCCGAAGGAATATCGACGGGACGCGGCGTCGGAATCGGCACATTGCCGACGGCAAATGGTGCCGGGTAGCTCGGAGTTGCCGGTACAGGAGCTGGTTGCACGCCTGGCGCCCTTTCCATGGTTGGATTGACGATCGAGCCAGGCTGCGGCCATCCGCCAAATCTACCAGGCTGATAGGCGTCCTGTTGCTGCAGTGCCTCCAGCCAGCCCGTCAAACCGCGGCCACTTTCATATTGTTGCGGCTCGAAATAGTCATCGAAGATCCCCATCAGCTCACCTCACTCATTTCTCGAGAGCGCTCGGTGGCGGCACGATAGTCAACAGCCCTGTAACCGTTCATCTCGATCACCGCCTCGGGCGTCGTCCGTTCCACGTCCTGAGCAAGCAGTCCGATATGAAACGCCGGCGCCCCCTTGTACCGATATCGGTACACCGGTGTGCCATCGAACAGAGCGCCCACCGCTACGATCTCCTCCTTCAGCCGTTCATCCGACGGCAGAAACTTCAAAAGACCACCGATGCTGCCCGCGAGCGTGCTGAATTGCTGTGCGCCGGACATCTGCTGTGTCCCGGTCGTCGTGCCCGTCGACTGCGAGCCTAGTCCCGCGATCGGCACGCCGATTTGCGCAAGCAGGCTGAGCGCCTGAACGGGGATGCCGCGGCGCTGCGCTTCTGCAGCGAGCGTCGCATTGGCTCCGTAGTTCTGCGCATCCAGCGCAGATTGCGCAGCTGCAACGCCCTGCCCCTGATTGGTCAGGTAATTCTGCTGCATGCCCGAGAGCGTGCTGGCCGTGGTGTTGCCGGCGTTGTAAAGGCCGTTGGCCGCGTTGATCTGATTGTTGACGTCCTGATTGTATTGCGCGGCGATGACCGGCGCCTGACCGGCCGCGACACCGCGGGCATAGGCCATCTGGTTGGCGCCGCTGAGGTCGCGTCCGGCAGCCGCGAACTGCGAGTTGACATTATTGGCGACGTCGGTCTGGATCTGGGCCAGCTGTGCGGCCAGCGCCGGGTTGTTGCCGATCATGCTACCGGAGGCGTATGGCTGCAGCCGGCTGGTGAACGCGTCGAGATTCGACTGCACATTCCCGGCCTGCGCATTGGCGCCGCCGCCATTAAGCAGTGACTGCGCGTAGCTGCCGATCTGGCTGGCATAGGGATTGCCATTCGCGGCATTGTGCGAGAGCTGGTCAAGCGCGCCGGTCTCTGCGCCGGTCATTCCGGTGTTGTTCAACCCGGTTCCGATCTGGCTGAGCATAGCCTGCAACATCGGCTGCGCCGCCGCCCAGGGAGCCGTTTGGGATTGCTGCGTTTGCGTCGAGGATGATTCTCCACCCATATGGTGTGTTCCTTGGTTAGTGAAGTCGATTGCGTCCAACCGGCAAGCAGGCATCATTCGCCGGCCGCGAGAAGTGACCGTAATGTCGCTCAATCGTTGGAAACGAGCGAGTGTGGGAACGCTAATACGGAAGATGGATTTCTGGCTGAATGGACCAGAATTGCATTGGCTTTCCACTGACAAGACCGAGATGGTGGTCAGTTGACTGTCGTTGCGGTTTTGCCGGATCCGTCGCGTCGACTCCCGCAAGTCGTGCAATCCAATCGGCCAGAGCGTGAGTGTTTTGAGTGCCCGGAGACGCAGTTGGTGCCGCTGGCGCGTTGAATTTTGTCCATGGCGCTGGCTGATTGCTGCCAACCTGACCTAGATACTGTAGATGCTCGCCAACGCTTGGCAGCGGTGGTTGCCCCGTAATGCTGGGTAGCAGCCACGGCGGCCCACGCCCGGGATAGGCAAACTCCCTGCGAAGCGCCGCACCGAGCTGAGTGTCTGTGAAATGGTCGTAGATGCGTCCCACTCCATGATCGGGACCAGGTCCACGATACTGGATATCGTACGAGATACCGACATTGTCGGGATCGATGCTTCGTCGGGCAAGCTCGCGTGCCGCTTCCAGAATGGGTTGATACGTGTTGCGCTTGAAATCAAAGTTCGTGTCCAACGGACGAATTTCAATCTGCTTGAACGTCTTCGAGCCACCCGGATCAACTACGACCTGACCAGATATAAGTGCACTCTCTTTACCAAACACCAGTGCTCGCAAATGGTGATCGGCCGCGCTCATGTCTCTCGTGTAATTTGAAAGCTTTGCCGTCAGAGACGGATGCTTGGCATATCGATTGGGAACGAAGTCCAGGAAGTCGTACGATCCTGGAGGAATCGTTCTGTCCTCGACAATCTGATTGATGATCGGAAACATGCCTGGATGATAAAACCGTCCCGGTCCCTCACTCATGTACCATGATCGATCAACGTCAACCGGATCCGGACGACCCGCGACGGGCGTCGGCGTGCCCGATGCAGAATGCCGAAAATAATGCTCAATGAATTGTTGGGCAGCCCAACGCTGCCCATTCGATAATCTTACTTTGCTCTCTTCCATCTAGGTTCATCTCTTCGGTGAAGCCGATACAAAGGACTCGCTCCTGAAAACAACACCGCAATTCGACAAGGCCATATAGGCGCTGCCGTAACGCTTCTTGGATTCGTATGTCTCGCCCTCCAGCTTGACTTCCCACACGATGACGCCGGACAATTGCCGAGTACGCTTCGCAGAACAGCAATTGTCGGTGCGACTGTAATCCAGAATACCGGGCTTCGTATCCTCATACCCTGGTATGTCGTGCGGCATGTACCGCGCCTCGAAGGTTTGATTCTTCGCCGCCTCGATGGCGTCGGCTTCAGACGCGATCATGTGCCGGTCAGGACCACAGACATTATTGAGATCGTACACACCGTAGACATGCAAACCCAGAAGCAAGACGAACGGCGCAAGGAGCACGGCGACAATCACCCGACGAAGAATCTTCATGCTGAGATACCTCCTCACGGAAGACAAACTTCATGCCCAATCTCGTAGGTGCCGAGACTGCCGAGACCGCTAGAGGTTAGCTAAGGGGCAGTGGTGTGATCGTCTCGCAATGAGAGAACAGAAAGAGAACATTGTCAAGACGAGAGGCTAACGGAATTCAGTTTCTCGGCAAGAACGCGAGCGCGATGATATCGCTCAACGTATGAGGCCGGCGTGAAGCGCTGCGAACCTAGCGGCTGCTGTCGGCGTACTGATCGCGGATAGACCCATCGGCGATCAGTTGACGCGTGCGGCCCTTGAAGCCTTCTCCCCTTGCTGCGCTTCCTGAGCATCACATCCTGAAACAGGCCAAGCAGGCCGCCCGCATACCCGTCGGTATTTGCGGATTCGGTGCCGATGTCCTCGATGCCGTTCGATGGCAAAGTGGCTAGAACCAGTCGGTCATATCTGCCTACTGATTGAGGTGACCGAGTGATGCAGTTGAAGCCGCTCCAGGAACGCATCAACTTCGTCCTGGCCTTGCGAATAGACCTCGAAAAGATCTTCGTCCTAACTCCACCGGCATAGTGGCGCGGGTTACAGCTCCAGAACATTTCGCGGGTGTTTGCCCATTGCTTCAAACTTCCGCTTCAGGTCCCTGCGACTGCAGACTTTCCCGTGGTCCGTTGAACGAATTGACCAGCATTCTCCTCAATAAGAATTCCAGTGGGTACCTCTCGCCCAACTTGATGCACCCATTGTTCAAATTCTTTGAATGCATCGGACGGTTCTATGAGGCACTCCTATCGCAAAGGTTGCAGTCTCCAAAATAGAACAAATAAGGAACACTGTCAACATGGACAAATCCCAACCGAGTGACGGCGCAGCCGACTGAAGAAGCCTGAACCACACCTAGCGATCGAAGTTGCGCCACGTCTCTTCGTCCTTAGGCCCCCATTCCGGTGGCTCATCCAGACGCGGACGCCCCTTATTTCTGTTGCAAAGATCCCGCCTGTTCTTCGCTCTCTCCAAGCAACCTGCAAGAAAATCTTGATGATGATAATCATCAAGACGATCGCCGCATCGCCTGTTCTCTTTCCCGTACCGGCTATAGCAATCATTGTCGTCGTCTTCGTCACGAGCTCGGTCCCGCCTGCGACCGCCGCCGCCGCCGCCCCCGCCCGATAGGCGGCCTCGGAGGAATTCGAGAATTGGCCCCACTGCCTTTGACGCCGCCCCCGGATCGAATGGGATGGGTCGCGGGAATGGTCCCGGACGCGTTGACCCGAACCCTCCTCGGAAACCCGCCAGTACGGGGGTCGTGGTCGATGGCGCAGTCGGCTCGAAGCGGCCCTTAGATTGTTCGCCCGCGGCAATCTCTTGCAATTTTTCAACAAACGGCGCACGCGAGAGCTGCCTGTAATTCCAATTCTGACGCATCGCGTCTGAGCCCGACTTTGGGTACGCGTTATCTCCCGCGTGCCCATTCACTTCATCGAAAAACAACTCATACAAACTTGGAGTGGCCATTAGTCCAGTTCCCTATCTAGAATAACGTATCTTTGCTCATATCCATCTAGTGCACGCAGCCAGCCCTTGCGCCCGTAGAGACGGACGCAGGTGCAGCCTTCGTTCCTCGCGAATTCTTCAATCCGGCCGACCAAGCCCAGCCACCGCGGCATGTCATTGCCGCCGCACGCTGTAATCACGCACACTTTGCCCACATCGGTTCGTTGCAGGCGCGTCGAGGCCGCCGCAAGAACCGCGATGTTGCTCCCATCACCCACCACGGCGAGCCAGAGCAATGCATTGCCGCAGAGGATCTCCCGCTCAATATCGCAAAATGCCGAGAGGCCCGTCCGCTCTATCGCGCGACGCAACAGCGGTTCGGCAAGCGGCCAGACCTCGTGAACCCATGCGGGATCGACGCAGATCAGCTCAGCCGAGGATGGCATAGAAGAACGTGCGGCCCGCCGTCGCGCTGTTCGCATGCGTGACCGTGAACGAGCCATTGGCGACAGCGCTCACATACATGGTGCCGCTGCCGAGCTCGGCTGCAGCGTTCGACGTTGCCGGTGTCAGGATCGGGGTGGAGCCGGCCGCGCAGTTCGGCGTCGAGACGGTCGTCGTCGAGGAACCTGTCGCGAGCGTCAAGCTGCCGACCGCATTCGAACGCCCGGCAGCGAGTTGCTGGATGGCGAGCACGATCTTCTTCAGATCAGTTTCGACGAGACCGGGAGCATAGGCTGTCATAGCGTGCCACTCGCTGTCAGGTCCGGCACCACGCCGGCGCAGAAGGACCAGGATGTCGCGGCTGGTATACGCACTCTGAACCGAGAATAACGGGTATCGCGCATCACATCGCAGCGGCCGGTTCTCGGATTGACGAGCACCTCGCTGCCCGCGACGGCAGTCGCCGAGGGCGTGTCGCGATACGATACCGAGCCATACAAGGTTGCAGCGTCAGTGACCGGACGAAATCCACGGATCGTGATGCGATTGTCGTCTGTTCCCTGCTCTGCGCTCTCGATGGTCGCCTCCAGGCTCGTGCCGCGGAAGAAGCCGAGCGCATGAGAGCCGCTGAACTGGGCGATCTCCGGCTGCACGGCCGTCGCGTAGGCGTCGAGACTTAGCATCAACGCGTCCAGAGAGCTGGAAATGCTGTCGAGATTTTCCAGCGTCAGCCCGGTCTGGGACATACCGAGCAAAAATTCACCGGAAATCGATACCGGAAAGAAGCGGTCGAGCAGGAAATCGTATCCCAGCAATTTGTCGAAATTGCCGACCGCTCCCGAGACCGACTTGTACGCCCAGTAAACCCGCGTACTGCGCGGATCGGCTGCACCCATAAAAAGTTGCAAACTGCCCTTGTCGAGATCCGCGAGGAAGGTCCGGTCGACCTTCTCGCGTCCGATCTGCTCTGGCACGCCCCCCGGTTCGATCTTGTGAAATCCCTGCCCGGCGTAGAAGAAAATGCGCTCGCCAGCGCGGATGATCGAGTACGGCGCATACAATCCCTTGTCCTGGGTGATGCGGTCGATCTGAAAGATGATTGGCGATCCCGGCACGTAGGACATGCGCCTGATCGCCTGATCCTGGAAGATGATGCCTGACTCGCCGCCGGCGACGCCGCGAACGATGCCGCCGTCCGGAAAGTCCTGGAAGTCCGACGAATTGATGCCGCTGGTCCAGCTGGTGGCTGCATTGAAGTTGTTCAGTCCGGACCATTGGATCCGGTATGGCGTTGATAGCAGGCCGGACAACACCAAGAAGCGCCCGACCACGCTGATATAGGCAGCTTGAGGCGGCGAACCGGCAGCATCGGCAAATGCACTCGAAGATGAAAGATCGAAGATTTGCAGAACCGTATTGGCCTGTGTCGCAAAGACGAAATTGCCGGTCTGCGCGAACTGCCACTGCGCGCTGGAGGAAAGCGCCGGATAAGTCGATCCACCCTTGGAGACATCGGCCCAGGTGAAATCCGTGTTGTTCAGCCTGTAAAGCTTGTCACTGGTGCCGGCAAACGTGACGACGGTCCCGTCGAATTTCAGTGCATAGAATGCGCCGCGGCAGGGCGCCGGCAACGCCGCCGTGTAGGCCGAGAACGAGGGAAACGGACCGTAACCGTCGCCGCGCGGAATCACGTTTAGGATGTTGCGCGTCGCTTGTCCCTCATAGTCGCTGACGTCCGGACGATAATCGCCAATGGCAAGAAGGGGCATTACTCTACATCCCATGTCTCGGATTGCTTGTCGGCGTGGGTCCAGGGCATCGGTTGATTGCCCTGGATGCTCCAACCGGTTGGCAGGCCCGCATTCGGATTCCAGGTTGATTTCTCGATTGCCCGTATTGACCAGTCGTCGGAATCAAAGGAGCGTGGGATCCAAGCCTCGAAGTCCCGTATGAAGGAGGCATTCGAGGCAGCAGTGAAATAGCTGTCCCCACTCGACGCCAGGGAAGTCGCGAACGATTGCGAACCGCCCGCTATTCCGTAGCTGCCTGCCGCGAGGGAATGCCTGACGCCGAAGGCTCCCCCAACCGTATTGGCTGAACAGTTGCCGAGACCCGCTGAAACGGTAGTTCGAACAATGGCTGGCGTACCGGCGACAGCGAACACGACGGAGCCGGCCGCGTGCTTGATATTCAATGCGGCGGAAACGGCCGTTGGCGCAAATGAGCCCGAGACAGCCGCCTGCGTGAACTTGAACGTCGCCGCCCACCCGGTTGCGGACGACAAGCCGCGTGCAGCCATGAGCGCAGCGGAGCCCGCTGCCGGGAATTGCAACAGGCCGTAGCGGCCGAGCGTGTCAAATCCGAGAAGCATCTTCCGCCCTGTCCACTACTTTACGGCGCTACGCGCGCGCCATAAGCGAACGACTCAAACGCTACATCTCCACGCACGTCCCGCGCTGAGGCAGTTTCGTGATAGATGTAAAACTCAAGGTAATCGGTACTGCCGTTCAGATCGACCAGGCAGGTGACCGCACAAGTGCCGGTGTTGGTCACCGCACCCATCGTGTCGCGACCGCGCTTCCATTCCGAACCGTTCTTGAAGACGGACACGAAATAGGTGATGCCGGCTGGAATGTTGAGCAGCGTAATCGAACAACCAACATGATATTTGCCGGCAACGGCGGGCTGAAACCTGTAGTTGGTCGCGTTGTCGAACGCTCCAGCTGTGTCCCATTCCTCGACATTGAACTGTACCTTGGTCTGTATGCCGGAAGGAATGGATTGCGTACCGCTGCGACGGACGTGGAATGAGGGAATGTCCGCGACGCCCGTACCGCCTTCGGCCACTGAAACGGGCGTGCTCAATCCAATGTTGGACTTTGCCTGCGTCTTCTGCGCCGCGGTGAAGCTGTTGGCCTCCTCGACCGAAATCAAATCGCGCTTTGAGGCGACTACCCATACCTGCGGTGCCACGGTGAAGCTGATCTTCGCGCCCGCCCCGCCCTGCAAGGTTCCGGTGCCGGCCGAGTTATAAAGCACCGTGGTCCGGGCAAACGAGCCCGCGCCGGCCGAGCTATATGCGCCTTCCGAAACTTCCCATTGCGTCAAATCGGCGCTTTCAGCGCGCACTTTGTAGACGCGGCCGTTTACGGCGCCGGCGGCTGCCGGCGAAATGTACGGACTTACCGTGGACGAATACGTCCAATCGGCAGTCCCACCCGCCGCGGCGATGAAGCGGCAGAGATCGAGAAAAGCAGCCATTTTAGGTGATCGTCAGAATGCCGTTGGTCTGGTCAAGGTCGACGGTGAATGTATTGCCGTTGGTGAGTGTGATCGGCACGCCATAGTCCCACCACCCGATCAACGGTTTGGTCGCCGATGTGGAATTGTAGAGTACTGCGTACTGAAACGGTCCGATCGAGCCGCCTGACGCTGTCCAGGCTGGATCCGCAGCGCCGAGAAATTTGAACGTGCCCGATGTCTGCGATCCCGTGATGGCGCCGATCGAGGCGCCGCCCGATGAATAGCCGTTGGCGGCGGAAAGATCGGCCGGCGTGTTGTAGACCGTATTCGTCACGGACGGCGCCGTGCTGGTGAGATAGACCTTGTAGACATGAGAGGTCCCCGTCTTCATGTCGTGCAGCGCAGTGGCAATGTCCTGCACGAAGCAATTGAATTTGTTGAATGCCGCCATTGTATCCTCGCTAGACTACCAGACCAGAGACACGAACCGTCATCGGCCCGGCATTGAAAGTTGACGTCAGCCCCAGACCGTTGAGGTCGTTGATCGCCGCGGTGAACCCGAGGCCCCAGGTCTGGATGCGGCCGTCTTCCTTGATGTACGGCGCCGACTCCAGTAGCGCGCCGTACAGATAAAGATCAGGCGCCACCATCAGCAGCCAGTTCGGATCACTTTCGGCAAGCGGCGGAATATTCCGCCGGTACACCATTTCAATGGTGTAGGCAGCATCCGGCGTCGGAGCGATCTCGAGTTCGTCACCAAACACCGTGAAGTAGCGCGGCCGGCCGCTGACGTTGAACGTCTCGAACCGGTACTCGTCGATCTGCGCACCGGATCTGAACTCGAGCGCCGGCTTCCCCGTGACGCTGGACAGGCGAACTCGGCGCATCGACTGGAAGTCGGATGGCAGCGAAATGAACTCCGGCTCGCTGCAAGCGAGGTTGACCAACGCCGTCGCGCGCTGCTCCATCTGCCTCACAAAGAGCTGGCGGTTGAACTTGGCTTCGGCGAGCTGGATGAAAGTCGGAATCCGCGCAATCAGCGTTGGGTCCTGATCTCTCGCCAAATATTCCGTCACCGCCGATTGCAGCGACGCGTAGTCCACGATTTGCGTCATTTCAGCTCCGCTAACCAGCCGGCCTGTAGCCGCGGCCGGTCGGTTCGCAAGTAGGCCCATTCCGGATCATTGAGCTTCTTCTGCACGACCCGGTCGAAATCCGGTGTGAACATCCGTAAGCCGGTGTTGCCCCGTGCATGCTCCTCATCCAGCCACCGGACGTAAATGACATTGGGAATGCGCGCGATGTGCCGGCCCCATTCGGAGCGTTGCTCCTCTCGGCGCGCCTCCCTGTTCCATTGCAGAATCGGTTCGACGTCCTGCACGTGCTCGATCACGAGATCCTGGCCGTTGCTGTCGAGATGCGGCCGGATCAAGACACCGTCCATCACGACATCTCCGTGATCCAGAGGGTGCCGGCTGTTGCCGTGACCAGACCGTTGGTCGCGGCCTTGATCGCCGATATGCGCTGACCGGGGCTGACGATGACGTACTCGATCACATAAGCCGGCAGAAAGTTGTCGGCGTTCGTGGCCGTCTGGGCACCGTCGCCGATCCGGTAGCAGCAGGCTGCATTGGAGACCAGGCGCAGCTGATAGGTCCCGGGTCCGAACGCGTTGGCAATCGCGGCGCTTGAATCGAAGGCGATAGTCTGGGTTACGCCGGCGCGCGAAGCGTGTTGTTTGGGAAAGAACGACATTTTAGGCAGCCCTCACAGCTACGGAGAAATGCATGGGAACTGCGGAGCCGGACGCGCCAGACGGCGTCAGGGCGATGACGTCGTCTTCGTTCAGGTAGGCCGGCGAAGGCGGCGTGGCCGTAAATAGCTGACCTGCGGCAGAGCCCGCTTGCGTCACGGTGAATGTGGCGAGCGTGGTGGAATTTGCCGACACTGTTACGGTCGCGTTGGCGGTGGTAATCGCTCCCCCGAGTACGCCCGTAGCCCTCAAGAGGCGACAGCGGAACGGCACGCGGATATAGGCGGCGACGGGCGATGCCCCACAGGAGGGCGTATAGGCCGTGAGATCGATAGTATTGAGCGTATGATGGCCGGGAAGCGGCATTTTCAGATCTCCAAAGAGAAAGGGCGGCCCGAAGGCCGCCCTGGATGCGGGATGATGGGGAGGACTCAGGACGATGTGTTGTCGAACACGCCGCCGGAGGCTTTCTCGTTGCGGGCAACGAGCGCATATTCCGCCAGGATCTGGCAACGATCGGAGTCGCCCGTCTTGGCCAGCGGGATCGAGATCATGTTGCGGCCGTTGAGATATGCCACCGCCCACTTGTCCATCTCCAGCACGAGCACGTCGCGCGGGCGCTGAAAGCGGTTGGCGATCACCTTCAGCTTGCCGAAATCGGACTCATAGGCGTCGACGGAGGCGACGATCTTCTTCGATTTCGCCTCTTCGATCGCGCTTGCCCGGCCGGTAAAGGTCGAGAACACCTGCTTGTTGAAGGCGCCGGTCATGATCGTGCCAGGCTTGCCGCCGTTGCTCCAGATCGAAGACAGCACCGACTTGAGCCGCGCCTCGGTGAACGCGATCTGCGTGCCATCCGTTCGCGTGCCGGTGCCGTCGGCCGCGGCCGGATCGGCGGCACCGCCAGCCGTCCCCTTGGAGGTGTTGGAGGAGATCCACGACAGCACCGATGCCGTCTTGCGTGGCGTCGAAGTGTCGCCGACCACCTTGGCCTGGTTGGTGCCGACCAAAATGGTCTCGATATCGCGCTTCAGCTCGAGGCCCTTGAGCATTTCCTGATAGGCAAGCTCATTGTCGCGGCCAGCGTGATCGACCGCCTGCTGCGTGCCGGAGACGCGGGCCACCTTGTAGGAAATCTGACAGAGATTGCCCAGCCGCACGGTAGGCGTCGTAGCGGTCGTGGTGGGGTCGTCGCCTTCAAGCTGAGCGTTGGCGCTTGACGCCGGGGCGAGCGCCTGCGTCTGCCATTCATGATTGACCGCAGTCGCTTTTTCCTTCTCGGCGGCGCTCATGAAGGGCGTATCGGTCGGGTCGATGCGATAGATCATATCGGAAAGATCTTCGCGGTTGCCGACCGCCTGGTAGGTAACAAAAGTAGAAGCCGGTAAGGCCATGGTTTGCTTTCCTGATGTGTGCCCGATACCCGGGGTGATGTGCGGGGATCAAATGACGATCGGGACCGGATGGATGTGGAAGTCGGCGTCACGACAGTGCGATTGCGCGGAAGCAAGGCCTCCGGTTCGCCTCGGTCAGACGTAGTTGCCGGGAGCCTGCGCGAGTGCAAGGGCGGCGCTGGTGGTGAGCGAGTATGATTGACCGCAAACGGCAATGCCGGTCACGGCGACTGATCCTTGGAGCGATAGGTCAGGAAGCGGCATGCCGATCTCGCTAGATCACACTTGGCGAGATTGACGATACGTCAGACGTTGTCCAGCCGTATAAAATACGGCCTTCTGACCGGGAAAACTCAAGAACCTTCTATCGACTACTTCTCCTGAGGTTGCGCTCCTTTGATGCCGCACAACAGGACGTCAAAGAATCCCAAAGCGCTTCCTTCGCTCCGCCGTCCGCGCGAGCTCCGCCAGTTCTGCCTGCGCCAGCCTGCCGTTGGCAAGGATGGCGTTGAGATGATCGCGCACCTTGCCCACCACGTTGATGGCGAGGAACAGCTTTTCGCGGCCCTGCACATCATCGATCGCGGTGGAACGCCACGCCGACGCATAACTGTCTTCCAGCGTCTTGAACGCGTCAGTGAGCAGTTCGTTGTCGAGAAGCTCCTGCGCTTGCAACGCCCTGGCGCTAGCTGCGGCAAGATGGCTTTCGTCAGTCATTGGCGCACCCTTTGCATTCCTGTGTCGTCGCGCCTTGATGGCTTGCGGCCGCAGCTGCCGGATCGAGCGCCGCCTCAGCCACCTCCATTTCGTGATGCGTCTGCGCGTGATCGAACTTCTGCTGCTCCATTGCAGCCTTCAAATGCGCATCGAGCACTTTCATCCTTGCGTGGATCTCCGCCTTGACCTTGGCGATCTCGATCTCGGCCTGGGCCTTGATCTGCTGATGAATCGCATCGTTCTGCGCTCGCTGTTGCTCGGCCTGCGCCTTGTGCGCGGCGGCGGCCTGGTCGGCCTGCGCTTTCGCGTGCAACGCAAGCACCCTTGGATCGGGTGGCGACGATGGCGGCGGCGATGGCGGTGCCGGCGGTGGATGCAGGAGCTGGCCTGTGCGCGGATCGCGTGCGGTCGGGTCGTTGAAGAAGCGGTCGGGGTTCTTGTGGCCCATGATCCGCGTCAATTCGGCTGCGGTGTTGTAGAGCTCGCGATCGCCGACCAGGTGGAGCTTGCCGCCCATCACCAGTTCCTTCTGGATATTGGCCAGCGCCATGGCTTGCGCGAACTGGGCGGCTTTGCCGCCGCTGCCAAGACCGACATTGATGGTCATGTCGTTGCGCGTCTTCCAGTTGCGTGGGTCGACATCGACCCACGCGTTGCGCAGCCGCACGGTCTGCAGCTGTTGGCCGTGCTTGCGGATAGTCCCGTGCAGGAGGGCAAAGATGTCGCGCACGCCCTCCGCCATGATCCGCGCGATCAGCTTGATGCGCATCTGCGAGGCGGAAAACACTTGGGCAACGGCCGTCGCGGACTGGTTTTGCAGCGCATTGGCATCGATCCCCTGCGACTGCCTGCTGAGACCCGTGCGCGCCTCGAGTTCGGCATCAAGGTACTGCATCATCGGATAGATCGACGAGGTGATGTCGGGCACCACCTGCCAGTTCAGGCCGCCCGGCGTCTTGGTACGCACGACTCCGCCGGGCCGCGACACCAGGAGATCGTCCAGCGTGTTGGGGCCGGCGTTGGCTTCTGACACCTCGACCCGAGGGTTGTTGTGCAGATAGAGATTGTCCAGCGCAGCGCGCTTGAGCGCCGTCTTCTCCCGCTGCAGCGGCATCACGAGATCCGCGATCGAGCGGCCGAAGAAGCGATGCGTCATCGGGACCGGCGTCGTTGTCGCAAACGGGATGCCATCGAACGGCGTGATGCATTCGCGGCCGTCTTTGCGCAGGATCTCGCCTTGGTCGCCGCCGGTGACGACTTGATAGAGGCCCGGCCGCCCGTCGCCCTCATAGTCCATTCGCACATAGTGCTCGGTGATACGAACCAGCCGCGCCGCCGAATTGGCGCCGCCCACAGTCGTTGCGAAATGCTCGCCGGTGGTGTTCCGCGCCAGCGTTTCGCTGTCGGTACTGCCGGTGTAATCGCCGAGCGCCCTCACCTGGGTGGCATCAAAGCCTTCGGCGATCAGCTGCGCTTCCGTCTTGGTCACCACCTCGTGGAAGCAGTAATTGCAGTCACGGATGCTGCGCGCACCGCGCTCGATGCCGAACTCTTCCGGCGGCACGCCGAGCACCTTTGCCTGCGCAAGCTTTCGCGTGGTGACAATGGTGACGTCGTGCATGGCCGGCAAGGCCAGCGGCGCCGGCGACACCGGGGAAACAGGAGCGTTCATTTTCATGGATACCATCTGAAGAAGCGGCTGACGGCGGTGGACTTGCCGTCCTGTCGAAGCGCGAATGGGAGCCAATCCCGCTCTAGTTGCCGCGAAGCGAATTGTAGCGCAGATATTCCCAAATGAGGTCAGCAAGCCCGCCGGCTGCTGCCAAATCTGGATCCTGAGGATCGTTGAGTCCGGCTTCAAGTAGCAGGCCTGGAAGGCCGCGCGGCACATTGTCAGTAGCAGGACGAACGAAACGCATGGGAGACGCGCCCATTCCGAAAGCACCGGGTCGATCGTTGACCTTACCTAGCGGCTTGGAGCTCGGTCCGGGGAAATCGTACTCAAACACATTGTTCCGATTACGTATGTTGGCGTGAGTAGCGGAATCGCGCACTATGACGTCGGCTGCTGCAGGTTCGTTGGGAGGCGGATCGTAGTATCTCTCCCAATAGGCGGGATCGGATGTGTAAAGGGTCCAGGCGTCAGCATAGTCCGGAATCCGGAAGTCCCGCTTTATCCGATCTGCATACTTCTCTGGCGCGTTTGCTTCATCGCTGAAGAGACTGGCCCCGAGCTTGCTCCCCAACCTCTTGAAAGGTTGTCGCGCGACTTCCTTGAGAGCCTGTCTAGCGATAAAATCCCACATGAACTAAACCCCGCACGGATGAAACGAGCGCTCAGCGCTCGCAGCTGCTCGTCCTTAGGAAACAGACAGGTTTGGGCGCTGGCAGGCCTGGTACCGACCGACTAGACAGAAAATCCAATCAATAGGCTGACCAAGAGCAACAACATCAGGCCGGCCGCGAGTCCGATCACGGCCGTCAATGACGTTTCTATCTCAATCTGTCCCACTTCATCGCGGCGATAGCCGAACCAATTGAACTTCCCCATCGGCCCCGTCAGCGGCTCGGCACGCGCTCGTCCAAGGGAAATCAGCGGCAGCAGGAGCCGCCCTATTGGATAACCAACCACTTCAAGCAGGAAATCCATGAGTATCGTCATATCGCACCTCAGCTCGCTCGTGCTGCCTGCGTGTCGCTGCGCTTGCGATTGCCGCTTAGGTATTCCTGAAGAAGCGCGACAAGGCCGTGTGGAGCCGAAAACTCGAAGACGCCTGCTCGCTCCAGCATGCCGAGCAGCCCTCCGGATGGGCGGCGGGCAAATTCACTCATCGAGTTCAAACTGTCAGGTGGCACGGACTGTGTGAGCGGCAGTTCGAACGAAGGGCTGTACGTTGGCGCCCCTGTTATCAGGTGAGGACGAGACGGCGGATCAACCTCGATCGGGGCCGGTATAATCGGGTCCGGTTCATCCGGTATAACCGGGACCGGATCATACCAGTTCTTGCCCCGCGGCGCCGGTGGCGGAAGAAACCACCGCCAATCTACTGGCGGTGGTGCCTGCCGCTTCTGTCCGGAGTCGGGCTGATCAACCGAGCGCGCCATGGGGCGTCCTCAAACTGCAGGTGGACAATATACAAAGATTCTCGGCGTATGATTTTGGATCAGGACCCGCGCGCAACCGGACTGGATTTTTTTGCCAGCTGATGAATTGGATCATTGTCCCCACGGGATCGACACTAAGGATCGTAGATCACTCTTCCAAGACCTCGTCGCGCCGCCATCTTATCCACCTCTTCCTGGCTTTGAGGATAGGCCTCGTAGAAGATCTTTGCCTTGAACAGAACAGGATAGTATCTCGGGTGAAGGGTCCACAAGACATCGCGAAAGACGCCGGTGTCCCCGTACAAGTTTCTCAGAATCCTTCTCACGTAAAGGCTGTCCGGAGGATGATCGAATAACGGATCGATTACTCTCTCCGCAAAAAACCGCGCCACTTCAGGCGAATACCCCGCGCCGTGCTCGCCGCCGGGTCGACACGACCCACGTTGCAGCTTCTTTAGCTTGCCGTCCGGGGGTTCGATCACATACGTACAATCGGGGCGGGCGGGATCAACGCTTCGAGGGTAGTGCCAGGCGACCAAGACTCCCTTCAACACATAGCTCTGATGCGACGCAATAAGAAAAAAGCTCGCGCAGGCTGAGAGGCAGTAGCCATGGACGACCACCGTCGCTTGACGGTCGCGAACAATGCGCGAAAGCGCCACCGCAACGTCCGGGTTTCCTCCGGGGCTCCTGACGACAAAGAGCCCATTCTCCTTCAGACCCAGTGCCGAGGACACATCCAAATCATCTGTAGCTTTACCGTCAAAACACAAGATCTGCTCATCAGGACTGAGCGCCATCGGCCGCGATACGTTGCCGCGGCAATATTCCACGGCGCGGTAGTACCGTTCCCTGTCAAAATCCTGCTCAGCGCGGCTATGACCCGAAGAAAAAAGGAGCCCCCAGGCCGCAACAGCAAGAAGACATCGTGCTTCCCCGCTCATCAAAGCGCAAGGTCTGCCCGTCAGGACTGATTAGACCGAGCAGGCCGCCGGAGGGCCGCGCGGGGTAGTCGATAGTTCCGCTTTATCCGATCAGCATACCTCTCGCCCTCATTCAGTTCAGTAGGCCAGCGCGTAGCAGCCTGGCCTGTGACGGAACCAAGTTTCTTCCTCAAGAAGTGACCGCGCATGCGAACCTCCGTCACGGCGACGACGGCCCCGAGAATGCAAGTGGGCGTAACACAGGGCACCGGATACGTGGGCGATGCAGTCGCGCCTACCCGGCGCAACCGGCATCCCGAGCCGTAATTCAAACAGCGTGCCCGATTCCGAGCACATGATCCTCAATGTCGCACGCGAGGCCAATCGTCCTAATAACCGTCATGGGAAACAACGAATTCATCTGCATTGCCAGACCTGTCAGTTTGGCGAACTTCCATCTTTGGTTGATATAGAACAAAACACGAACTGTGTCAATTTCCGTGCATGTGAAGATGCGGAGCGAGAGATGCATGTGGCAGAATGATCGCCGACTTGCACCGGCGCCACGCACGATGCCGCACGACACAAACTGCTTGAGGGAAAATGGTTGCTGCGAGCTTCGATCCACCTCCCGGGAGGAGACCTGTTGCGCAGATCCTCTGAATCAGTCCGGAAAGTCCACCAGGCTCCGGCGGGCCTGAATAGCGCGGACCGGAGAAGCCAGGGAAGAGTCACAAAATGGGACCGGACTTGAAATGAAGAAGCATCAGGTCAAAGCACTATTGGTTGCTTGAATGCCCTACTCACCTTCAGTGTCTGGACCGCTTTCGGACGTTGCGTTGCGTATTTCCTTCTCGGACCAAAGGGAATTCTGATGGTACTTGCGGCTATTCCGGTTATGCGCTTCGCAGACTTCTTCCACGACGTCTTCGCACCCCGCAAGAAGTAGCTGATGCTGTTGGCGAGAGCTGATCTCTAAACGACAGCGTCCTTTCTTTCTGCCTCATGCACCGTGTGCTCGATGATCTTAATCGCACCACCGGATTCCGCCACTGCCTGCGCCAGCAGCGCGAACTGATCATCGGTCAGATCGTAATACGTCTCCCGGCTTTCCTCCTCGCGCTCCTCCCACCAAACCTTGACGATACCGACCTTGGAGAGCAGCGCGTCCTTGATGAAGGAGTAGAGGATCATGAAGCCCGGGTTCTGCTGCATGAAGACGTGATTGACGTAATCCGTCTCCTGCTGCGCCGCTGCCTCGTCCTCAGGACCGACCGGCTCGAAACGCACGACTTCGTCGCCGCCGGCGAAGATATCCATCAAACCCGGCATCATGCCTTCGATGGTATCGGCGACTTCGGTCGACACGGCGCGTGAGCGGCCATCCTGCGCTGGCATGTCCTTGCGCATGTCGCCAAGATAATAATCCATCGCATCGGCGCGATCTTCCATCAGCTTGGCTGCGGAGATCGCTGCGAGTGCGCCTGCCTTCTCGGCCGCGAGCATCGCCTTGAGGTCGGATGTCGACATTTTGGGCATGATCAATCTCGATGTTGCAAGGATGTGGTGCGATAAGGCTGACGAAGCCGCTATCTGGACAAAGCCGACTCGGGCAGGTCGGATGCTTCACCAACCATGACCGCAGGAGAAGACGCTTGGCCAACCCTCCCGATATCGATCCGCCCGGCAAGGGGCAGGTGCCAGCCTTCGAGAACCGCAACGACGTCCCGACCATCTATTTCGATATCGCTCCGGCCTACGGCGTGATGAGCGGGATCGTGCAGGTGGAGCTGGGCGCGCGCATTCTGGTGCCGCATCAGGATGACTCCGTCGATGTCAGGTTCGTCTCATGCGGCAGGCTGCGCTGCAGCGCCGCGGCCGCCGTGCATCTGCGCAATGCGATCGATGCGTCGCTGAAAATGCTGGAGCAGCCGCAGCCCAATCCGGTCGGCACCTCGAAGCTGAATTGAGCGGGGCTGTGCTTCGGTACAGACCATCTGCTACGCGAACGAAAGAGATCGCAACGGACAGCGAAGCAAGTCGTTGCACGCGCGGCGCGACTCTATCTGCCGGCGAGGATTAGGGGAGCGGGCACAGTCGCCGACGCCCCGTCCGGGCCATCGCACCCTGCGTTCTTGCTCTGCCATCACACCCGTCCTGAATTGAAAACCCGGCAGAAGTAACTATGCTCATGAAGCCATCAGTGCTGGACCTGCTATCAGCACCGGGCGATCAACCCGGCCCAGCCACGGCGGAGATGCTGCGGCGAGCGGGTGCGCACGGAGCAAGGACTGCGAGCCAGGAATGACGTATCTAGCTATAGGCGTTGTCGTGGTCTGGCTTGGCGGCCTGCTTTTTCTTGCCGGGGTCCACTTGAACGATCTTCGTCTGTTGCACAACAACTTCGCTCCCGGTAAGCGGCCTACAGGAGATTCGTTACAGCTCCCACCTGCCCATATCGCGGTAGCAGCACTGCTTTCTCCCTTGCTGGACCTCGTGCTGTCTACGGCATGGCTTCTTTCCAGCCGCTCGACTGGACGAGATCGCTTCCGCGGTCACCTTGCCGGGGTCGACCGCTCGCAATTGACCGAAGCCGGCCGCGCCTATCTCGAAATAGCGATCCGCCACGAACGGATCTTCTTCGCTTGGATGATCGGCGGGGTCGTGCCGATCATCTGGGCAGGCTATCTTCTCTCGAAATCGTAGCAGGCCGAGATACGTCATTCAGCCGCCAGATAAAGAACCCGCGGCACGAATTCGCCGGCATGCCCCCTCACCTCCACCCATTCTCCGCATAACGGATCGGCCGGTTGAAATTTCCCGCCCTGTCCGGCTCTTCGTAACAGATCGCCATCAGACCCAGCGCGTCCGCGGCGTGACTTGACCAGTCGTGCTCCGGTCCAAGGCCGATGTTGCGCTCATCGTCTTTGCGCTCGTGATAGAACCCGATCGCATCGCGCCCTGCTTCGGTCGTCGCCTCGTTCCACCAGATCTGGGGCCCAAGCCGGCGCAATGCTTCGATGCGCATCATCGCGGCGCCCCTGCCCTGGTTCTTCACCGGCGGTTCGACCGCAAAGCCGGCATCGCGCAAATGATCCTCATAGCGCTTGCCGGTGATGTTGTTGGCGGCGACGCCGTCATGCGGCAGATAAAGAATCGCATTCTGGTAGCCGCGCGAGCGCAGCCAGTTGACGTGAAAAGCCAGCACCTGCCCGACGCTCTCATAGTAGTCGAGCACGCGGACCTGGTTGCCGGCCCACTGCACGATCCAGATGGTAAAGGCGTCGGCGGTTGCGCCGGCGCCGCCGATGTCGATGAAGGCGCGCAGTGGCAGCAGCGGATCGGCGGCGACCTTTCCGATCCTGCCTTGCGCCCTCGCCTCCAACAGCATGGTCGCGAAGTACGCGCCCTCGAAAGCCTTCACGTAGTCCCCTTCCCAGATGTGCTCGTAGCGATGGGGATAGAGTTCTAGATCAAGGCTCCGCTCTTCCTCGAGCACCGAAGGAAACCACGGATTGTCGCGCCAGCTCGCCTTCACTACGATGGCGCCGGCGGGCTGGCGCGCACGAAGAAAATCATCGATCGCGTCAGACTTGCGGCAGGGATTCCAGCTCGCCCACAGCTCGGAATTTTTCGCGCGGATGGTCGGCCGCAGCAGCGCCAGACTGCGAGCGCTCAGCGACTGCGCCTCGTCGATCCAGGCGATGCGGAAACCTTCCAGCGACTTGATTGATTCGGCCGTGTGATCCTGCATTCCGCGAAAAATGATGACGCCGTCGCCGGGCGTCTCGATCTTGTCGGTGAAGATCCTAAAACCCTGGCCGAGACCGAGCGAAACGATCTTGCTTTCGATCAGCCGCTTGCTCGATTGCGCTAGTGTGCGCTGCGCCTCGCGAATGCAGACCGCAAGCGTGCCGCGCTCGGCCTGGCAGGTCTCGACCAGCAACTCGCCGAAGAAATGCGACTTGCCGGACCCGCGCCCGCCGTACACGCCCTTGTAGCGCGCTGGCTTGAGCAGCGGTTCGAACGCTTTTGCTGTTGGGATTTTCAGAGTGGACAATGGCAGGCTCGATGCGACGGGCATCAGTTGCTCTCATCGGGCGCGCAATCGCGCTCTTGATCCAGCATCTTCCCGGTCGAACCTTCGGGATGAACGATCACGCGCTCGATGCGGTGAATCATCTTGAGCGGATCGTCTCCGCTTTGCAGCGGTTGCGCCGCCTTGCCCCAGCCGCGATCCAGGATGGAGTTCGCGGCCGAGACGCGCGCGGCAGGCGTCGCATCGTTCGAGCGCATGATGCCGACCAGCACGTTGATCGCGGTCCTGGTGTGACTCCGCGCGATGGAGCGGATTTCGGTCAGGGTTTTGGCTCGTCTCACTCGAAGCATTCCCAGATGGCGATGGCGAGGATTCCTGCGAGCGCAAGCGAAATGAGATAGGCGGCCACGGACAACTCCAAGCAGCAGAAGAAAGTGGCGGCATGATCGTCGCGATCGTCTTGTCCGATCATTTCCGGCGCGAACCGTATCCCCGAAGGGGCCGCATGCGGCGGAGGGGCTCGCCGCAAGGCCGGCGCGTTCGCGCGCACCGGCCAGTAAGGTGGTGCCGGAGTTCGGACGGCGGCTCGCTCCCGACGCAGGCAGGACAAGGGAGATGTGGCGTCGTGACGTGCGGCCGCCGTCCGATTGGTGAAGGACAAACAAAAAGCCCGCTGCGGATGTCTCCGCTCGGGCTCATCGATATTTCCTGCGATGATGGAGCTATACTGCTGATTTGCCCGACGGGTCAAGTTATAATTCGTATTTTCGGCAATCATGGACCGGGTGCCAATCCAAACTAATGCTGGATCGGATCTTTGAGACACCGCACAAGCCAGTCTTTGCACCCGGAATTTTTCGAAATGGCGAGAACTGACTCGTTGTCTGCGGAGGCGGCGATAGATCGAGCCTCACGGCTCGATGAACACCTTGAGCCACTGCCGGCGAAACGCTTCTCCAGATCGTCGGACGCTGAGAGAGTCGGCGCGCTCGTCTGCGGAAGAAGCCGGGAATCATTCGTTGCAATCTTTCCGGCGCGAACCATTTCCCTCAACCGGAGGGGCCGCCGCGCGTCGAGGAATCGC
>JAEZEU010000204.1 GCA_023432885.1 Pseudomonadota bacterium
CGCGGATCGGCCGCCGCCACCGGCGCGGAACGAGCGGCGCCGGTTTCTCGAGATTGAGATCGTAGAGATCGAAACGATGCTCGGTACCGATCTCCACCGCATCGCGAAAACCTTCGGTGACGAGCAATCCCGTGCGGGCACCCCGTCGCTGAAGTACCGCATTCGTCACCAGCGTCGTGCCATGCAATACGCGCTCGGCCCGTGAGAGATCGATCGCCTCCTGCTGCGCGAGCAGTTTCAGCCCATTGACAATGCTGTTGGTCGGATCCGCGTGGTCCGTCAAAATCTTGCCGGTCCGGCACGCGCCGGTGACACGATCGATCACGAACAGATCCGTGAACGTGCCGCCAATATCGGCGCCGATCCAAAGTGCCGGCTGACTCATCGCGCCGCCTCCGCGCCGTCCGGGCGTGGATCGAACGCGATGACGTCAATTTCGACGTCGATTCCGCGCAATCCGGCCTGAACCAGCGTGCGGGCCGGCAATGGAGCAGGCACGCGTTTTTCATAGATCGAGTTGAAGTCGGGGATATTCCCGAGATCGCTCAGGTACACGGTGACCTTCACGAGATTGGACAGACCGAGATCGGTCGCCGCCAGGATTGCCTGGAGATTATCGAAGGTCCGATTGACCTGCTCGGAGAAGCTGCCGGCAATGGGCGCGTTGGTCACCGGATCCAACGGTCCCTGTCCCGAGACGAACACGAATTGGCCCACCCGCAGTGCCTGCGGAAACGGACCACGCCCTTTCGGCGCCGCGTCGGTAGATATCAAGCGTCGAAGATCAGTCATCGGCCTCGCCTTTTGCGACAGCAATTGCTGCAAACGATTGGGCGATATTCCCGATATGACGGCGCATGGCTTTGTCCGCCTCGGCGGCATCGTGACGCTCGAGAGCAGACAGCACACAATCCATCTCGTTCAGCGACTCCGCGACGCGGCCGGGAAGGATGGCGTTGGTGACGCGGATCCAATGGATCTGGTCGCGCAGGTTCTCGAGAATATCGGTAACGCGCTGGTTGCCAGCGACGCGATAAACGGTCGTATGAAAGCGGTCATCGAGGCGAAGGAATTCGTCGAAATGCCCGTCGACACCCTTCTCCTTGAGAAGCTCGAATTCGGCGCGAAGCATCCTCAGGTCATCGGCGCCGATGCGTTCGGCCGCCCTTTGCGCCGCATGAGCTTCAAGAAGGAGCCTCAGTTCGGCGATGTCGGTCACTTCCTGGCGGGAGAGCTTGCGGACGAAAGTCCCGCTCTGGGGGAGCACTCGTATCCACCCCTCCCCTTCGAGCCGCGCGAGCGCCGCGCGAATGGGTGATCGGCCAAGGCTGAGTTCGTCGGCCAGGCGGGCTTCCGAAAGCTTGTCGCCGGGCCTGTAGCGAAGATCGAGGATACTCTCCTTGATCCGCTCATAGGCGTGAACTGCAGGTGGCCGGGAAATCAGCGCCATATCTGATAAACTAGTTGACTAGTTGGCTAGCCTAGTTCCATGACAGCAGGGGTGTCAAGTCCCGGAGGAAGTCATGCGACCGATTGCCCTGCTCACGCACCCGATCCACACCAAGGCGATGGAGTTGCTCCGCGGCGAGGCAGAAGTCCGCGTGCTCGCGCAGGCGGATGAGGCCGGCCTGCTACGCGAGATCGTTGAAGCCGATGCTCTTCTTGTCAGGATGCCGGTCAGCCCGGCAGTCATTCGGGCCGGAAAAAAGCTAAAGATCGTCGCAAGGCACGGCGTCGGCCTCGACTATATTCCGGTCGAACTGTGCAGCGAGCTTGCTATCCCCGTCACATTCACGCCGGATGCCAATACCGAGTCGGTCGCCGAGCACGCGATCGGAGCCATGATTGCTCTTGCGCACCGTTTTGCGCCAGCGGACAGGGCCATTCGGCTCGGCAATTGGGCGTGGCGCGATCGATTAACCGGCATCGACCTGTTCGAACGAACGCTCGGCATCATCGGTCTCGGCCGGATCGGCTCGCGCGTAGCAGAGATCGCCAGTCAGGCCTTTCGCATGAGGGTGCTCGGCCACGATCCACACATATCGCCGGGACCGACAAAGGAGAACGTGACGTTTGTCGATCTTCCCGAACTGCTGGAGCAGTCGGATTTCGTCACCATTCATACGCCACTGACGCCGCAAACCCGGCACACGCTCAACTCTGCCCGAATTGGCTCGATGAAACGCGGTTCGTTCCTCGTCAATGCCGCGCGCGGTGGCCTGGTCGACACCGGGGCATTGGCGGCAGCCCTGTCGAGCGGTCACATCGCTGGGGCAGCTCTCGACGTCCTGGAAGACGAGCCGCCGCTTCCGAACAATCCGCTTCTCGGCCTGGAGAATGTCCTCATCACACCTCACAGCGCGGCGCTCACCGAAGAGGCAATGTACAGAATGGGTATGACGGCGGCCGAGGATATCGCGCGCGTGCTGCGCGGAGAGCCGCCGAGATATCAGGCAAATCGTACGACAAGACGCGATCGATAACTTCGACCTACCGCTTAGGTGGCGAGCAAACCAGCCAGTGGCTTTGTGCACACAGGGCCGAGCGTTGCAGCGCCTGCCGGTGGGACGCGTCGCGCCATCTGCACGCAGGTTGCAGATCATTCACAGCGACGTTTTATGGACATCCCGGCCGACTGATAAGCCCTCGATCGGTCCTTCGCCGCTCATCGTGACGTCTCGAATCTGATCGACGTGACGAATGCCAAGAAGCGCCTGATTGACGCTCACTTCATTTGCCAACAGTCGAATTGCGTGACGAACCCCCTCGACGCCGCCTGTTGCAGCGGCAAACAGCATCGGCCTGCCTACCAATACAAAACAGGCACCGAGTTTCAGGGCCGTAAGGACATGGGAGCCACGCCGGATACTGCCATCGTAAAGAAGTTTGATCTTGAGCCCCCGACCAGCAATTCGCTCAAGAGCCTCAAGCGAACTTGCGGCACAGTCAGCCTGCCGACCGCCATGGTTTGAAACGATGATGCCGTCAGCTCCGGCCGCTTCGCACGTTCGCGCATCATCCGGATCCATGACGCCCTTGACGACAAGATTCCCGGTCCAGAGCTTGCGAACTCTTTCGAGATGCTTCCAGGTCAATGCATCTCGACGTCTCATGTCTCTTACAAGCGTCGAAGAAAACACCGGAGGCCCGGGCACGGCATCCACATTCTCAAAGCGGAAACGCAGCCCCGCCAGCCCATTGCGCAGCACCACTTTCCACAGCCAGGAAGGATGCGTCAGCCCTTGCCAAGCGAGCTTGAGGTCTCCCTTTCGCACCGGCGCGATAAAGCCGTGGCGCGCGGCCCGTTCATGCGCGCCGTTCACCGGCGTGTCCGCTGTAACCACGAGCGTGCGAAAACCGGCCGCCGCAACGCGGTCAATCAACGCAGCAATGCGATCTTCATCCCCGGGAATGTAGGCTTGAAACCAGCTCGAGCTTCCCGCAGCGCGCACTTCCTCCATTGGGGTCAGTGATGCTCCGCTGAGGACAAAAGGAATGCCCTCTCTCGACGCGGCTCTCGCCAAGGTAACGTCGCCATCGGATGCAATGAGACGCGAGAACCCCATTGGGGCAATTCCAAAAGGGGCCGCATACTCCGTTCCGAAAAGCGAGGTCTTCGTTGTGCGCTCGGCGACATCGACCAGAACCTTCGGAAAAAATGCGCGCTCCCGAAACGCGTTCCGGTTGCGTTTATATGCTAGTCCGTCTTCAGATGCGGCAGCTACATAGTGGAACAATGCCGGAGGAAGAAACCGCTGCGCGTGGCGCTCAAAGTCATCGAGATTGGCCGCCCAGGAAATCAGATCCTTTGGCCTGCGTGGCTCGGCCGCTACGGCGTAGTTGGACATAGGAGGATGGCCCGTTGATGTAGCAGATGCGGCAGCTCTCAATGGTCAAAGCTGAACGATGCGATGGTTTTGAGTGCGGCTTCAGCTCTCTTCAGGGCATCCGTCGCGCCTCGCTGCAGAGGGCTGCGCGCCGAGCCGACCGGACGACCAATCAAGGCCATCGCCTCGCGCAGCGGAGACGGGTGATTGAGCGTGTAAAGCGCTTCAATCAATGGAAGCAGCGCATAGTGAGCCTTGCGCGCGAGTTCAAGCTGGCCGCGTTTCGTCGCTTCCAACAGCTGTCTATGAAAGGCGGGAATCAGATTTGAGCTCATGAATATGCCGCCAGGACTCCCCAGCGCGAAGGTGGGGAATCCCAGATCATCGTCGCCGGACATGATTGAGATTCGCGTGCCCACGGCGGCCATTTTGGCGGAGATGACCGCCAAATCGCGTTCGCACTCCTTCAGCGCGATGATGGAGGGAATTTCGCTCAGTTTTTGCAGCAAGGATACATCGAGCGCGATGCCGGTGCGGCCGGGATTGTTGTACGCGACGATGGGTATAGACGCCGACTCAGCTACCCGTGCAAAATGCTCGACGACACCCGCTGCACTCGGTTTGATATAGTAAGGCGGCAGGACCAGTACCGCCGCGGCGCCCGCCTTTTGTGCATGTCGAGCGACTTCCTGAACCTCGCGGGTGCTTGGTGACAGAGCCCCGACAATCACCGGGATTCGGCCAGCCGCCTGGTCGATCGCGACCTCGACGACATGCTTTCTTTCGGCCGGAGACAGGCTGATGTATTCCCCGCTGCCCCCCGCAACCAGGAGCCCGGTTATCCCCGAGTCAATCTGGAAATCGACGAGCTTTCGGAACTCTCTTTCGTCAAAGTTTGCGTCTCTGTCGAAGGGAGTAATGATCGCAGTGTATATGCCGTGAGGTGTGAACTTCATGATGCACCCGTTTATTCGTCATCGTTACCCGTAGCGAGTTCTTCCCGGCGACCCGATCTTATTCGCTCCACACCTGGATAATTCGCACGCACAAACTCCCCGCTCACAAGACCTGCATCCAGATCTCGCTGGACGGAGTCCGCACAGCGCAGCTTCGGATCACCAAAGCCGCCCCCGCCCGCTTCCTGCAGTAAGATAACTGAGCCCGGCTTGACGTCAGTGCGCGCTTTCGGCGATACGGGCTCACCATCAAGCGAGAGCGTTCTCAGATCGCCGGGTAGCCCCCCTGCAAAGCCGCGAGCTGGCAACGTTGTGCGCGACCCGAAAAAAGTGGCGTCCAAAACGCTACCTGTGTCATTGCGCAGCTCGATGACCTGGCCCGCACCGCCCTGATATCGGCCGGCGCCGCCGCTATCGGCCCTGAATTCCTTGCGGAGAAAGGTGATGCCGGTATTCTCCTCCCATACTTCGATGGGAATACCGATCATGTTCGATGGGCCGGGAAGCGCCGCACGGCCGTCCATATCTGCGAACGCACCGTACCCACCCGTCGTAAACAGAATGTACGAATATTCTCGACCAGCCGGGGACCGCCCTCTGAAGTTGATCTGACAGATCATCCCGCAGTCGGCCTGCACATGCATTGGCAAGGCACTTTCCAGCGCGCCGAACACCAATGGAGCAACGTAATGACCGAGGATATGGCGTCCGCCCGTCGCGTATGGCCGCTTCGCGTTCAGGATGCAGTTATCAGGCGCGGCGACGGCAACGAAATCGAGGATTGCCTGATTGTTCGGTATGTTCGGTGCAACGATGCTTTTGAAACAGAAATAGCAATAAGCTCGGGTGTAGCACAGCGGAACGTTGATGCCTCGATTGACGACCGGTGACGTCCCATCGAAGTCGAATGCAAACTTGTCCTCGGATACCGAGATACTTACCGCCAGCTGGATGAGAGCGCCATCGTGCACTCCTTCAACGGGAAGCGTGCCGGTAAACTGCCCGCGCGGCAGCGTTTTAATCGCATCCCGAACGGCCTCTCGCGTCAGATCAAAAATGGCATCGGCAACGGGTGCCGTATCATCGAGATCGTATTCCGCGAGCAGTTCCTCCATTGCCTTGGCGGCGACGTTGCATGCAGCAACGTTGGAATAGATGTCGCCAATCACGAGCTCGCGGAAGCGAACGTTTGCCTCCACCAGGTCGAACACGAAATCGTTTCGGTTTCCCGCAATGAACAACTTCACCGGCGGAATGCAGATGCCTTCCTCGTAGTTATCTCGCGCACCGGTTCCGTATCCAATGCCGCCGATATCGGCAAGGTGCGAGACCGAAAGAGAGTATGCAACGAGCCGACCACAGTAGAATATCGGCTTTACGACGTTGACGTCGTACACATGCCCTGTCCCGATCCAAGGGTCGTTCGTCAGCAGAACGTCGCCATCCTGAAGCGTGCCCACGGGAATTTTCTCGAGAATTCCCGCGAGCGTGGCAGGGCCCGTTCCAGTGAACGAAGGTACGCTAGCCGTCCCTTGCGACAGAAATCGCCCGCGGCTATCGAAGAGCATGCAAGAATAGTCACCACTCTCGCGCACCATCGTCGAAAACGAAGTGCGAACCAGCGCGGACACCATTTCGTCCGCGATAGAAACAAACCGCGACCAGATAATACCAGTTTCGATTGGATCGAATTCGCGTTTCATCTGCCTGCTCAACGGCGCTGCTGGATGGTGGTCAGAATGTCATAGCTTGGCGTAACGACGCCACGAGCAAAGCGGGGAATGTAGATAGTCGTGTCATTTTCCTCGACGAGGGCCCCGCCCTCGATCACGTCACCTGGTCTCATAGCGTATCGATTCAGTACAGGGAGCTCGGTCGGCTCGTCCGCTCCGCCAACAAACCGCGCACGTTTGCTCCTTTCGGAAGCTGCGCCCGCGTTGCGATAGCGATACAAGGAAAGGTCAGACAGCTTCTCCGACTGAGCAAGCTGGACGGTCCAATTGAAGACCTCGATGACGTAGTCGGGGAACGTCAGACCGAACACTCTATGGTATTCGCGCAGGAACGCTTCACGGATCGAGACAGCATCACAATTCTCGAAATCCGCTACCTTGACGTCGACCTCATAACCTTGCCCGAGATACCTCATCCCCAGCGAGAGAGAGATTTGCGCGCCCGCCGACGCCAAAGCGCGAGCGTTCGCATCCCCTTCGATCAGGCTCTGAACTTCAGCAACTAGCGCCGCCGTGCTCAAAGCATCCAGCGGCATGACGTTCGTTCTTTGCAGTGTAAGCCCTTCCTTCCCTGCGAATAGGCCGAACGCAGACGAGACGCCTGCTCCAAACGGGAACACCACGGTCCCGATATTGAGAATTCGCGCTATTTCAGCTGCGTGCAGCGGAGCCGATCCGCCCGTGCAAACGAGCGCGTAACGCCGATAGTCAATGCCCAGTTCGCTAGCGTGCACTCGGAAGGCGCGTGCAACGTTTTCATTTACGGTCTCGCGGATTCCACGACCGACGCGCTCGGCCGATGTCTTTAAGCGCTCGGCCAGTTGCGCGAGCGCCGCCAAAGCCAGATCGCGACGAACACGGATGCCGCTGTTTGCGAAGTTTTCCTCGCTCAGATAGCCCAACGCCACATTTGCATCCGTGAGCGTCGGCTGCGTGCCACCCCGGTCGTAGCAGGCCGGACCGGGATCAGCGCCCGCGCTCGCCGGTCCTACTGCGATTGCGCCACGATCGTCCAGTGCAGCAATGCTGCCGCCGCCCGCGCCTATTTCGATCAGATCGATGGCCGGGATGATCAGCGGAAGACCGCTGCCGGGCTGGAAAGTCCCGACGCGCGCAACCTCCAATGAGCGCTGAACTTCAAATGAGCCACCGGTTACGAACGCTCCCTTGGCCGTCGTGCCTCCCATGTCGTAGGCGAGGACATTGGGCAATCCAGACCCATCATTGCCCACTCGGCTAGCAATTTCCTTCGCCGCCAGGACGCCGGCGGCGGGGCCGGACTCGATCATCCGGATCGGGTATCCGACACACCGCTCAAATTCCAGCGGCAATCCCGAAGACGTCATCATCAATGCGCGCCCGTCGAAGCCGGCGCCAACGAGCGCTGTCTGCAGGCGCTCCACATAGTCGGCGAGCAGCGGCATCGCATAGGCGTTGATTGTACACGTTGTCCAGCGCTCGTACTCTCGTTGACTGGGCGCGACCGAGGCAGAGCAGGATACGTAAGCGTCGGGATAGAGCTCCAGGATCCAGTCTCTTACCGCCTGTTCATTCGACGAATTGCGGTAGGAATGCAGAAAGCACACCGCGAAATTGCGCAGACCATCCCGTTCAGCGATGTCCTTGACCTGTTGCTGCACGGCGGCCTTCTCAGGCGCTTTCAACACCGTCCCGCTTGCCGACATCCGCTCATCAACCGCGATGCGTAGGTCACGGCGGCTGACTGGTTCGGGAAACTTCAGCTTGAGATCGGTGAGATTGTAGCGATGCTCACGACCGATCTCGAGAAGGTCGCGAAAGCCGGCCGTATAAAGCAGAGCGAAAGCTGCGCCCTTTCGCTCGATGACGGCATTTGTGATGATCGTGGTCGCGTGGAGGAATAGATCGGCCGACCGCATGTCGAGACCGTGTCTTCGCGACATCATTTCGATGCCTTGGAGGATCGCCGTTTCCGGGGCTTGAGGATTCGTCAGAACCTTTTCGGTAAGGACGGACTTGCTGTCCCGATCAAGCAAAACGAAGTCGGTAAAGGTACCGCCGATATCTACCGCCAGCGCAAACCGCTTTGTCATAGTCAGCCGACCAGCCTGGTGGCAAAACGGGCCTCGAGGGAGGAAAGGCTGTTCAGTTCATCCGCCGAGTATTCGATACCTTCCGCAACCTGGCGAGACGTACTCTCAATCTCCGGCTGGCCGGGCCACATCACCTTTTCAACGCCGACAGCGGGTGGGCAAGTTTCGATCTTCTCGCGCAGCACCTTCGCCGCGCTGAAATAGTCCGACTCGCCTATAAAGCGATTGATGTCCGCAGCAACGATAAACCAGTTGAGCTCGTGGGGTTCGCCCAGGACCGCGTCGCCGAACAGCTCTGCCATAAAGCCTAGGCCGTAGCCTTTCACACCGCCTGCCGGGAGCATTGCACCGCCTTCGTAGAATTCTCGCACGTCACTGGTTGCACGGCCATCCTTGTCGATGATCCAGCCTGGCGGGACCGGCCGATCATTGGTGCGATATACAAGTAGCTTGCCCTGCGCCGTCGCCGAGGTTGCGAAATCGCTCGTCGCTATCCGCTCGTCGTCGAGCGGCATGCTGATCGAATACGGGTTGGTATCGAACACGCCCTGCCGTCCTCCGAACGGAGCGACTTCCTTCAGCTTTCTGTGTCCGCCGCCACCGAACACACATGACCACATGTACTCCCGGGCAAGGACTTCGCTGTAGGCGCCCATACGTCCCGTGTGGGCGCAGTTCACGACAGCGCCTCCGGCCAAGCCAAACTCGCGTGTCAGGCTGATCAGCTGCGGAAGAAGACGATGAAAGGCGACAATGCCGAATTGCCGATCGGCGTCGACGCGAAGCATGTTCGGCGCGATCTGCTCCTGCCGTATGGTCGCCTGATTGGCGATGTAGCCGGAGTCGATCTGCTCAACATACTTGAGCATCCTGATCAGCCCATGCGAGCGGACACCGCGAAGATCCGCATCGACGAGATGCGCAGCGACTATTCTTGACTCATCCGGCGGCGTTTTCAGTTGCGTCAGGATCTCGAAGCAGAAATCTTCAACGCGGTTGGCAGCGACTTTCATTGCACCCCTCAATGGGAGCGCCCGCCGCAGTCTCTCAGCGCGCTTCCCGGCAGAGCTATATATAATATATATCAGCCGCGCAAGTTTTACACAGTTGCCGGCGCCAAGCTGTTTTGCGGGACAGCCCAAGCGGCGCCCGCGTCATACTTTCAAGGAAGAGTCGTCAGCGCGGCCTTCAGGCCACTTTCCAGATGCCGGCGGTGCGCTTCGATGCAGCCCTTCAAGTCAGCCGACTCGAGCTTTGCAATGAATTGCGCGTGCTCCGCGACCGAAAGCGCCAGTCGGCCTTTCCGGCTCCACAGGGCGTAAAACGAAAACGATGACTTGATGAATTCGATGCACGACGTCAAAGCTTCATTGTCGGCGTGAGAGAACACGACATAATGAAACTGACGGTCCAGCGAGTTGATTTTCTCCAGCTCCGGAGACTTGATCAACTGCTTCAGTTGACCGTTGATGCGCTTCAATTCTTCAATTGTCGGCTTCTTGATACGCTTGAACGCGAGCTTTACAGCCTCGAGTTCAAGCATCATCCGCACCTGATACATGTTTGAAAGACGGACAGCGTCGACATCCTTCACCTTGATGCTGTGGTGAGAATGGCGCTCGATAAGGCCTATTGCCGCCAACTGGATAATGGCTTCGCGAATAGGCGTGACGCTAAGGCTGAGATCCTCGCTCAAGCGGCGCTGGCTCACCACTTCGCCCGGCTGATAAAATCCATTCTCGATGGCGTTGCGAATTGCCTCGGCGGCGAACTCCCGCTTGGTGAAGAACTTCGCGCGTTCTGGCGGCATGTGTGACCAGTCTGTCACGGACTCTTTTCTCGCTGGGGAGCGTTGCATGTCTTCACACGTAGAGGATGCACCTTACAGATTCCTCGGCAACCAGAGAATTACTTCGGGAAACAGGGCCATCGAAAGCGTAAACAGGAACATAATCACGAGATAGGGGAATGTCGCGCGCATTATATAGGAGAGGCTATCGTCTGTTATACCCTGGATAACGAAGAGATTGAATCCAACCGGCGGATGGACTTGAGCCATTTCCACAACAAGGACAAGGAAGATTCCGAACCAGATCGGATCGAACCCCGCCGCAGTCACAATGGGTAGCGCGACAGGCAGCGTCATAACGATCATCGAAAAGCCCTCGAGGAAGCACCCGAGGATGAGATAGAACACCACAAGCGCGAGAATCAGCGCGAATGGCGATAAGTGGAGTGACTTCACAAACTCCGCGATGGCCTGCGGCACCCCGAGGAAAGCCGCAGCGCCGCCCAGGATCGATGCCCCGAGCACGATCAGGGCGATCATCGCGCATGTGAGCACCGAACCGATTGCGATCTGCTGTAGCGAATGACGCGAGAGCCCGCCTTGTACTCCGGCGACCAACAACGCGCCTATGACCCCGATCGCTGCAGCTTCCGACGGCGTGGCAAGCCCCCCGTACATCGAACCAAGCACGCACAGGATCAGGAAGCATGCCGGAGCGAGATCCTTCAGCGCAAGGAAGCGCTCCTTCCACGAAACGTCGCGCAGGGCCTGCTCGGATGCTGGAACGAGATCCTTCCTGATCGTTGTATGGATCATGACCCAAGCCATGAAGCACAGCGCCAAAAGAATACCGGGAATGATGCCGGCGGCGAACAGCTTCAGAATCGAAACCTGAGCAAGGACGCCGTAGACAATCATGATGCTTGACGGTGGAATCAGAAAGCCGAGCGTCCCCGCACCCGCGAGACTGCCAATCGCGATTTTCCTGCCGTATCCTCGACGGAGAAGCTCGTCGAGCGAGATGCGGCCAACCACTTGGGTGGTCGCCGCGGAAGATCCGGAAATGGCCGCAAAGATTGAACAACCGATGACATTGACGTGAAGGAGACGTCCCGGCAGAAGCCCTGCCCAGGGGGCGAGCCCTTCGAACAGAGACCGCGACAAGCGCGTTCGAAACAGAATTTCGCCCATGACGACAAAGAGCGGCAGCGCCAAGAGCTCCTGCGTGGTGAGAATGTTCCACGCGTAAGTGGCGATCAACTTGTCGACGGGAAGATCGCGGAAAAGGAACAGCAGGACCGTTCCCGTCATCGCAAGCGTGACGCCGACCCAGATGCCGGCCGCCAGAGACCCGAAGAGAATTACAAACATCGTGGCAACGACGGTCAGCACAGCGGGTCCCTTATCGTGTCATGAATTGACGGCGCGATGGCTTGCAAGTCAGGCCTTGGCACTGAGCTCAGCTGCATTCTCAAAGGCCGGCTGCTCGAGTGGCAGGCCAATCAATGAGCGAACTACCCTGGCCAGATACTGCAGGCTCATCAGCAGCACGCCGAAGGTGATAACGGCCTGAGGAATCCAAAGCGGCGTGTCACTGGCGATCGACCGCTCGTTTAGCTGATACGACGATATCGTGAGGTGCAGAAGCGCCCACGTGAAAAAGCTGAAGAATGCCAAAGCCGCGAGCGAGGCCAATATCTCAAGTCCACGGCGGCCCTGGCCATCCAGGCGACTGAGAATCATGCGGACGCGGATGTGGCCACCACAGCGGAGAGTCATCGCGGCTCCGAACGTGAAAGTTGCCGCCATCAAATAGGAGCTGTATTCCCAGGCGATTGGCAGGTCGGGCGGCAACCACATCACGAAGCCGGACAGCATCCGGATCGTCATCCCGACGATCATGAACGCGGTCAGCCCCGCAAGGCAAAGAGCACCGAGCCAACCATCGAGGCGGGTCAATCTGTCGACGCAGTTCAACGCAGCCAGAATCAGTTTTGGTTCTGGCGCCTTGTCCCGAGAGGCCGAGGATTTGCGTTGCCCAAGAGCCATTTCCACGGCCTCCCGTTTCAATCCTCGCGCTTATTTTTTGGCGGCCGCGCGATACTTCGCGATGATGTCGCGGGCTTCAGGTACTTTTGCGGCGAAGGCATCCCACGCCGGACCAGCCTTCAAGATCATGAAGGCGCGAAGTTCGTCGGTCGCCTCGACCATTTTTACGCCCTTGTCCGACAACAGCTTGAGCTTTGCGGCGTCCTCCTGCTCTGCCGCTTGCCAAAACTCCGGCTCCAGCCGCTTCGCGGCATCTTCAATGGCTTTTTGCTGCTCGGGAGTCAGTTTCTTCCAGGCGTCCAGATTGACCGTGACCATGTCGAAGTTCGACTGCCAATTCACCAGATGGCAGAAGCGCATGAAGTCCCAGAATTGGCCATCGACGCCGGACGAACTGGACGTGGTGACGCTGTTGATCACACCAGTCGCCAGGGCCGGAACCACCTCACCCCATGGCATTTGCGCGGGGGACGCGCCGAGCTCTCGAAAGTAGTCGCTGCCGTTACGATCTACCGTGCGGATCTTCAGACTACGCATGTCCGACGGCGCCCGCAGCTCGGACTTGGAGAAGACGTTCTGCCCCGGCCACGGCATCATGTAGAGGATCTTCTGTTTGTGCTTCTCGGCAATCTTGTCGTAGGCCGGGCGCGCGATATCGGTGATCAGGCGCATTTCCTTGGGGTTCGACACCAAATAGGGCAGCGAAGCGATGCCGAGCAGCGGCTCAACACCGACTTGCTGGTTCAAGAGCATTGTACCGAGCGGGACCAATCCATCGCGGATGGTGCCGAGCATCTCAGGTCCCTTGAAGCCAAGACCGCCGCCCGCTTGAACCTTGATATTGACTTCGCCGTTTGTGACCTTTGCAACCTCGGCAGCAAAGCGTTCGGCGCTCTTGGTCTGATAATTGCCGGGAGGATAGGCTACGGCCATATCCCAGTTCTGGGCCGCTTCCGCGGCGGATCCGACGGCAAAAAGAACACAAGTCGCGAAGGCCAGCGTATGCAGCTTCATTAACCTCTCCCAAGACCCGGCATACTATATATAATACATCGCATATTGCATGGCTCTTCCGGTTTGACAAGCCGCGGGTCGCGCGCGGGGTCGCGCCCGAATTCAGGAAGGGCGGATGGGACGGAGTCGTTCCGAAATATTTTGACGGCCAGCTCTAGGTGGTGTGGACTCTAAGGATTCCCTTTTGAGGGCAAATCAGATTCAAGGCTTCTTTTTGGGAGGCGGCCTTGGGTGTGATGGATCGTTTGGTGTTGAGCGACGCGGCCTG
>JAEZEU010000228.1 GCA_023432885.1 Pseudomonadota bacterium
GCGAACAACAGCATCGCCGCCGCCAGCAGGAACGGCGCGCCGGGCAGCGTGAGCGGCGCCTGCGGGCCGATGAAATAGGCGAATGTCAGGGTGAACAGGAACGGTCCGATCAGTTGGGCGATTCCCACGACGCTCGACGTTGCGCCCTGCAATTGGCCCTGCTGCTCCGGCGTCACCTGCCGCGTGGCAAGGGCCTGCGCCGCCGCACCGGCGACACCCCATAACGACATCAGAGGAATACCAAGACAGAACAGGAGGCCGCTTGGCGCGATGCCATAGACGAAGAAACCGGCCGCGCCGAAGGTAAGCCCCAGGAACAGCGCGCGCCACTCGCCAAACTGCTGCACAATCGGCCCGATGGCGACTCCTTGCACCACCATGGAGCAAATGCCAACCAACGCCATGGCCAATCCGACCGTTTTTGCATCCCAGCCATAGCGATACCCGGCATACAGCACGAACACCGACGGCAACACGACATGCGCAAGCTGCGCGAAGAAGTTCGTCACCGATAGGCCGGCGAGGACGCGGTCGGAAGCCAGAAGATGCAGAGCGCCCACGGGGTTGGCGCGCTTCCAGCGCCAGGGCGAGCGCCGCTCCTTCGGCAGCGACTCCGGCAGGATCAGGAGTCCGTAAAGCGTGTTGGCGAAGCTCAATCCCGCCGCCGCCCAAAATGGCAGCCGCGGATCGAAATCGCCGAGCAGGCCGCCCAGCGCGGGACCGAGAATGAATCCCGCGCCGAAGGCGACGCCGATCTTGCCGAACACCGCGGCGCGCCGCTCGGGCGCGGTGATGTCGGCGATATAGGCGAAGGCCGTCGAGATGCTCGCCGTGGTGATGCCGGAGATCAGGCGGCCGATGAACAGCCAGGACAGCGTTGGCGCCAGCGCCATCAGCACGTAGTCGAGCGCGAGGCCGAAATTCGAGAGCAGCATCACCGGCCGCCTCCCGAATCGATCCGAGAGCGCCCCGAGCACCGGCGAGAAAAAGAACTGCATCGCCGCCCAGGCCGTGCCGAACAGGCCGAAAATGCGCGCCGCATTCGCGGTGTCGTTATCGACAAAGCTCTCGACCAGTTTTGGCAGGATCGGAATGATGATGCCGAGCGCCAGCGTGTCGAGCAGGATGGTGATGAAGATGAAAATCACGGACGCGCTGCGGGACGTCGCCGCGGCCGGAGCTGCAGCCGTCTCGTCGTTCATGACGGCCGCTTCCGCTTGTGCGCGAACGGATTGGCCTTCTCGCGCAGCGTGATGCGGATCGGCGTGCCCGGCAGCTCGAACGCCTCGCGCAGCGAGTTGGTGAGATAGCGCAGATAGGATTGCGGCACGGCGTCGGCGCGCGAGCAGAACAGCACGAAGCTGGGCGGCCGCGCCTTGTTCTGCGTGATGTAATTGAGCTTCAGTCTGCGGCCGGACACCGCAGGCGGCGGATTGGCCGAGATCGCCTGCTCGAACCAGCGATTGAGAGCGGCGGTCGGCACGCGCCGGTTCCACACCGCATAGGCCTGCTGAATCGCCGTCATCAGGCGGTCGATGCCCTCGCCCGTCAGTCCGGATACCGCCACGAGCGGCGCGCCCTTGACCTGCGGCAGCCAGTGATCGGCATCGGTGCGCAGCCCCGAAATCAAGTTCGGCTTGCGCTCGACCAGATCCCACTTGTTGACGGCGAGCACGATCGCGCGGCCCTCGCGCTCGATCAGGTCGGCGATGCGCAGATCCTGTTCCTCGAACTTGTTCTGCGCATCCATCATCAGCACGACGACTTCGGCAAAGCGCACGGCGCGCAAGGCATCCGCGACCGACAATTTCTCCAGCTTTTCCTCGATGCGCGAGCGGCGGCGCAGGCCGGCGGTATCAAACACGCGGAATTTTCGTCCCTCCCACACGATCTCCACCGCGATGGAATCGCGGGTAGTGCCGGCCTCGGGACTGGTGAGCAGCCGCTCCTCGCCCAGCAGCTGGTTGATCAGCGTCGACTTGCCGGCATTTGGCCGGCCGACGATGGCGACGCGAATGGGGCGCGTTGCGGCCTCTTCCTCGGAGATGTCCTCGTCGCCGGCCTCTTCCTCGTCCTCTGGGGGGGCCGGCATCAGCACACGCAGGGCATCGTAGAGCTCGCCCATCCCTTCGCCATGCTCGGCGGAAATCTGCACGGGATCGCCAAGCCCGAGCGCATAGGATTCCATCGCGCCGAGCTCGCCGTGCTTGCCCTCGGCCTTGTTGGCGACCAGCACCACCGGCTTGTTGGCGCGGCGGGCGAAATCGGCAAAGGCGCGATCGTTGGGAGTCAGCCCCATGCGGGCGTCGATCACGAACATCAGCGCATCGGCCTGCGCGATCGCGGCTTCCGTCTGTTCCTGCATCCGCGCGGTCAGCGAGCCCCTGGCGCCTTCATCGAGACCGGCGGTATCGATGACGGTGAAGGTGAGATCGCCGAGCCTGCCCTCGCCCTCACGGCGGTCGCGGGTGACGCCGGGCAAGTCGTCGACCAGCGCCAGCTTCTGCCCGACCAGCCGGTTGAACAGCGTCGACTTGCCGACATTGGGCCGGCCGATGATGGCGATCGTGAACGACATGAGATGACTTCAAGCGCCGGTTCTGCCGCGGCGTCAATGCATCGGGAAATGAACTAGCGCGAGAAACTGCCGCTCGGCAGCGGCGCGGGGAATGCGGATTGCTGCTGGGTCTGCGGCGGCTCCGCCTGCTGCTGCTGCGGATCGGGCGGCGGCGCGGTAGTGCGGCGGCGCACGATCTTGGCGGGCTTCGGCGGCGGGGGCGCGGCGGCGACGCTGTTTTCTTCCTCAGCCGGCGCGGCATCCGGATCAGCCGCAGCGGCAGGTTGCGCAGCGGCCTGATTCGGTTTGCCCTTCGATTTCGCACTCTTCGAGCCCGGAGGCGGCTCCGGCGGAGGCGCGGCGGCTGCGGCGGCAGCCGCGTTCTGCTCGTCGATCTGCTGTTGGCGCGCGCCCTTGTAGAGGTCCCTCGGCACGCCCTGCTCCAGCCCGGGCACACCGTCCGGGAATACCGGCTTGCGCTCGCCCGGCAGCTTCTTCTTCGTATCCATCCAGTCGAGCAGGTCGGACGGATCGAAATTGGCCAAGCCGCCGCTGCAACCGCCCAGCACGCCCGCAAGGGCGATGAGGATGGAAAGGGCGATCAGGCGTTGCGATCCGCGCATGGCCGGTGATCCCGTCAGCTCTTGGCAACCGGCGGCAGCAGGGCTTGCAGCGCTTCCGCGCGCGAGCGCAGGCCCGGCGGAGTTTCGCCATCGTTCGCAATCATGTCGAGCCACTGCCGAGTCGCGTTCGCGTCATTGGCGCGCCAGGCCGACAGCGCCAGCAGTTCGCGCGCGCTGTGGCGGAAGGCGCCATCCTTCCCCGCCGCCGGCTCGAGCCGCTGCAGCATGTCGGGATAGCTCGTCGTTTCCAGCACCAGCTGCGCCGCACGGATACGCGCCAGATCCCGCTCCGCTGCGGCGACGGAGGTATCGGCGGCGATCTCATCGAACATCTTCGCAGCCGCCGGCTTGTCGCGCGCGGCGACTTCCGCGGCCGCGCGCAGCCGCGCCAGCGTGCGATAGCCGGACGGGCCCTTGGCCGCGAGGTCGGCAAAGGCCGCCTCAGCCTCGGCATGCTTGTTCTGTTCGGAGAGTTCCACGGCGCGGTCGAACGCAGCCCCGGCCTCGGCAGCCTTCTTGGCCTCCAGGTACTGGTAGCCGCGCCAGCCGCCGACGCCCGCGATGATCAGCAGCGCTATGGCAACGATGTAGATCGAGTACTTGTCCCACAGCCTTTTGAGCTGTTCGCGACGTACTTCCTCGTCCACTTCATTAAATAATTCAGACACTTAAGGCTATCCTACCGCCGATGGGCCGCACGCCCGGGGAGCGGCGCCAGGCGCCCGGTCCCCACCTCTTGGCGGCGTTACCCTAACGATATGGCCGTGGCAAGGCAAAGCAAGGCAGGTCAAACCGTTAACGGGGGGAGATTGGTACCGAAATAAAGCACCGCGCCCGCGGCGATTCGCCCTCCGGCGTTGACATGGTGGTTCAGGATTTGGCGTATTCGCGGCGTCCCTTTTTTGATTTTCAGGTGATTCATGCCGTTGCGTGCCTCGCTTTTCCTGTTGGTCCTTGCGCCAGCGGTGCTTCCTGCAGACTCCCTCGCCGCCGAGATCAAGCCGAAGACGCCGGACAGCGCATTCGCCGGCAAGCTTCGTCCGGACATCCTCGGCATCTCAGCCGAGTCGACGGCCGACGCGGCACGGAGCGTCTTCGAAGCGGCCTTCAAGGGGCGCTCCGACAGCAAGACCGAAATCGGGCAAGCGAAGTTCGGCAGCGCATCCACGAGCTACATCGCCACGTTGAACTTCAGCGTGCCCCTCGCCGCCAAGCAAAACGGCGAAGCGCTGGTTGCAGGCTTCTCCTCACCCGCCAGCGAGAACCGCGTGTTCTTCGTTTCGCGGACGCTGAATTTTGCGGAAGGCGAGCAACCGGCCAAGGCCGAGATGATCAAGCAGGTGATGGAGAAGTACGGCACTCCGACCATCGTCGGCGACCAGCACCTCTATTACATCTACCGCGGCAACTCGATTGTGTCGGTCGGCGGCAAGTTCGGCAAGCCTGCCCTCGCGCTGGAGGCGATCGACAAGCCGCTCGATCCGCGGATGGCGCTGAAGCTCAATGCCGACCGCGGCCGCGGCCGGGGCAGTTGCGTCGCCGTGGTCAAGCGCTCGATCGCGGCAAAAGAGAAGTCGCTGGCCGCCCTGCTAGAGGACGCGAGCAACGCCAATTGCGACGGCGTCTTTAGCGTCCAGTTCACACCATCCACCCGGGCCGATCGCGTCAGCATCGCGCAGTTCGTTCTGCTCGATGTGAAGCGTGTGATCAGCGCATCCGCCATCGACGCTCAGGCGCTCGCCGCCGGGAACGCCAATTCCCTGTCGAAGGGCAGCGCGCCGAAACTCTAGGCTGCCCTCATGACATGCCTTCCCGCAAGCATCGCGGCCAGCGCTACATGTCAACGCCAACCGATCCGCAGGGCTTTAAGGTTTGCAGCGAGCGTCCGCGCAAGCATCCCTCATGTTTCTGGGCATAAGCAAGCACGCCCATGGCAATCAAAGCCACCACGACCAATCCGGCTATCAGGTTCTGCACCATGGCTGCCGCTCCAGGTGAACTCACGAACAAGGTGAACTCACGAACAAGGCGAACTCACAAGGCGCACCGGCGCCGAACACGGGGATCAACGCCGGGGCAGCGCTCCCTCTCGAGCCGACCATGTGGCCGGCGCTGAAATAATCAGCCGGAGGTCACGCAGCCAAACAGAGCACAACCGCCGCCCCGATGGCAGGCCAAACTTGTGCCGCGCTGCAGAAATTTGATGCGCCGTCAGAAGCCGGACAATTGGGACCAGCTTCGACGCCGCGATTCTAGATTCTAGCTCGCGGCTGCCGACTGGGCCGCGATCCTTTCCCGCAACTGACGCTTGATCACCTTGCCGTTGGCATTGCGTGGCAGGGGATCGGTCCACAGGTCCATTGTCTCCGGCACCTTGTAGTCGGAGAGCCGCTCGGCGCACCAGGCCTGCAGCATCTTGCGTTCGACGGACGAGCGGGTCACCACGACCGCATGGACGCGCTCGCCGAGTACCGGGCATGGCTTTGCGATGATCGCGCTTTCCACCACGGCTGGATGCCCCGCAAGCACCGACTCCACCTCGGCGGAATAGATCTTCAGCCCGCCGCGGTTGATCATGTCCTTCTGGCGGTCGAACACGCGCACGAAATTGTCCTTGTCTATCGAGCCGAGATCGCCGGAATGCCAGAAGCCGCCGGTGAAGTTCTCCGCGGTGGCCGTGGGATTGTTCCAGTATCCCTTGATGACCGAGCCGCCATGGATCCAGATTTCGCCGATCTCGCCGCGCGGCAGCTCCCTGCCCGCCGCATCGACGGCGATGATGGTCGCGCCCGGGCACGGAAGGCCGACGCTGTCGATGTGACTGGCGACAAAGGCAGCGGGCATCATGGTCGAGGGAGACGTCGTCTCGGTGGCGCCGTAGCAGTTGGCGAGCTGCAGCCCGGGAATTTTCGCAGCCAGCTTCTCGATCGTGGCGATCGGCATCGGCGCGCCGCCGAAGCCGCCGATGCGCCAGCTCGACAGATCATAGCTGTCGAAATCCGGCTGCAGCAGGCAGAGATTGTACATCGCCGGCACCATCACGGTGTAGGTGACGCGTTCGCGCGCGGCGAGCTTGAGATATTCGGCCGCCTTGAACTCGGGCATGATGATCAGCGTGCCCGCACAGCGCGCCATGGTCGTGATGTTGGCGACGACACCCGTGACGTGGCCGAGCGGCACGGCGGCGATCGAACGGTCCGCCTCCGTTAGCTGAAGGCACGCCTCGAACACCATCGAGGAATGAACGACGTTGCAATGCGCGAGCATTGCACCCTTCGGCTTGCCTGTCGTTCCCGACGTGTAGAGGATCATCGCAGTATCCTCTTCGCCGGCCTTTGCGGGCCCGGGTACGCCGACATTGCCGAGCAGCGCCGGAAACTGCGATCGATCCTTCTCATCATCGACCGCGATGCGGTGCTTGAGGTCAGGCACGTCGCATGCCTCGGGGATGCGGTCCGCCAGCGCCGCCCCGTGCACCAATAGCCTGGCGCCGCAATCGGTCAGCACATACGCGATTTCCGGCTTCTGCTGACGGACGCTGAGCAGCACCGTGACAAGCCCGGCATGCGCCGCCGCAAACATCGTCAGCACGAATTCGGTGCGATTGCCGAGCAGCACCGCAACACGGTCGCCGGGCACGAGACCAAGCTTGGCAAAGCCGGCGGCGAGATCGGCGGACTGCGCGGCGACCTCCCGCCACGTCATGCGGCGCTCGCCACAAATGATCGCTTCGCCCTCGGGATTGCGGGCGGCAGCGTCCGCGATCATCGCCCAGATACTGGCGGGCCGGTCGACAAAGGCGGGCACCGCGCGGTCGCCAAAGCGCGCTTCCAG
>JAEZEU010000255.1 GCA_023432885.1 Pseudomonadota bacterium
CGGATCGCGGAAGCGACCGGCGAATTCGTCAATATCGACTATGCGCTTGCCGTGCTGGTGCATTCGCTTCGGATGCCGGTAGGCAGCGAGCTGGCGCTGTTCGCGATGTCCCGCAGCGTCGGCTGGATCGCGCATGCCAGCGAACAATTGCAGCATGGCAAGCTGATCCGCCCGCGCGCACGCTATGTCGGTCCGGCACCGGGCCGCAGTTCGTCGAAGAAAACCCTGTAAGGCTATCTTGCGGGTGTTGCCGCGTCAGGGCGGGCGCGGCGGCGGCGAACGATCCAGAGCGCCAGCGCGACGATCGTTGCGCCGGCCACGACGGCATATATCCAGAGATGCTTGCCAACGTGCTCATGGTACGAGAGTCCGGCATGATGCAGCGCGGAGATGGCGAGCACGCCGGGCAAGGTGTGTGCCGTCGCCCAGGCCAGAATGGCGGGGACGTCGACGCTGTAGAACTTCCACGGCTTCATGCCGAGCGAGCCGGCGGTGACCGGCACGAAGGCGCGGATCGGCGGCACGAACCTCCCAAAAAACACGGCCAGCGTTCCCCAGCGATGGAAAAAGGCTTCGCTCTCCTCGATCAGCCGCGGATAGTTCGCAAGCGGCCAGGCATTGAGGATCTCGCGCTGCCTGCGATGGCCGATCCAGAAGGCCGTTCCATCGCCTATCAAGGCGCCGGCCGCAGCGGCGGCCATCACGCCCTCAAGGCGCAATTCGCCGCCAGGAACCAGCGCGCTCAAGGCCAGGATCACGGTCGAGCCGGGGATCACGGCGCCGACCACGGGGACGGCTTCCAACAGGGCCGCGAGGAACAGCGTCAGGTAGGCGAGCCATGGATGGGCGGAGACGAATGCAATCAGTGGATCGAGGATGGAGGTCACGAAATTACCGTTCGGCCGTGGCGGTGCAGAGTTGGACCTTACAACGTGTCCAGGCGGTTCAAGGAGGCCTTGGGTGGCCGCGTCCCGTAAAAGTACGTCGTGATTCGCAGGGCAGCCTTCCAAAATCCGCGCTCAACCCCTATCTCAATGAAAAGGCTGTGGAACTTTGATTACGCGGCGGGCTTCTGCCGGCCCCCGCTCTCTGGTAGGCTCCAAATAGCCCCCAATCCGCAGCCATTCAGCCAATCTGGTTTCGGAACGCGTCCGAGGCCTCGGAGGATTTATGACGACCGCCACCCTGACCAAGAATCAAGAAGTCACCGGGTTGCCGGACATGAAGGTGTCGGTCCGGCAGGTGTTCGGCATCGACAGCGATCTGGAAGTGCCGGCCTATTCCGAAGTGGACCCGCATGTTCCCGAAGTCGATGCCGATTACCGCTTTGATCGCGCCACGACGCTGGCCATCCTCGCTGGTTTTGCCAGGAACCGCCGTGTCATGGTGACCGGCTATCACGGCACCGGTAAGTCCACCCACATCGAGCAGGTTGCCGCCCGGCTGAACTGGCCGTGCGTGCGCGTCAACCTCGACAGCCACATCAGCCGTATCGATCTCGTCGGCAAAGACGCCATCGTCGTCAAGGAAGGCAAGCAGGTCACGGAATTCCGTGACGGCATCCTGCCTTGGGCGCTTCAGCACAATGTCGCGCTGGTGTTCGACGAATATGACGCCGGCCGCCCCGACGTGATGTTCGTGATCCAGCGCGTGCTGGAAGTCTCCGGCCGCCTGACGCTGCTCGACCAGAACAAGGTGATCAAGCCGCACCCGGCGTTTCGCCTGTTCGCCACCGCCAACACCGTCGGCCTCGGCGACACCTCGGGCCTCTATCACGGCACGCAGCAGATCAACCAGGGCCAGATGGACCGCTGGTCGATCGTCACCACGCTCAACTATCTCGGCCATGACGAGGAAGTGGAGATCGTGCTGGCGAAGGCGCGCCACTACCGCACCCAGGAGGGCCGCGACATCGTCAACAAGATGGTGCGCCTGGCGGACCTCACCCGCAACGCGTTCGCCAATGGCGATCTGTCGACGGTGATGAGCCCGCGCACGGTGATCACCTGGGCGGAAAACTCCGAGATCTTCGGCGATATCGGATTTGCCTTCCGCGTCACCTTCCTCAACAAGTGCGACGAGCTGGAGCGGCCGCTGGTTGCCGAGTTCTATCAGCGCTGCTTCAACATGGAGCTGCCGGAATCAGCCGTCAACGTGGCGCTCAGCTAGCCATGGCAAACGTTTCCGTCGAGCGCACCATTGGCCAGGCCAAAAAGGCGGTGCTCGGCGGCCTCGTCGGTTACAACACCGAGAAGATGGGGAAGCAGAAATACAAGCGCTTCGCGGTGACCCTGCGCGAGCGCGGCAAGATCGTAGGCGGAATCGTCGGCGAGGTCTGGACCACGGTGCTCTTCATCCAGCTGTTCTGGATCGATCAGAAGTATCGCGGCAAGGACTTTGGCACCAGGCTGATCAAGGCGATCGAGGACGAAGCAAGGAAGTTCGGAGCGACGCGGTCTTATGTGGATACGATGAGCTTTCAGGCGCCGGGCTTCTATCGCAATTGCGGTTACGAGGAGTTCGGCGCGATCGAGGGCTATCCCGAGGGCGTGACGCGCCACTGGTTTACGAAAGCGCTATGAGCATCTCCAACTCGAAATTCCGAAACACAAGGGAAGCGCCGACCGAGCCGTTCAAGCGGGCGGTGACCTCGTGCCTGAAAGCCATCGCCAAGACGCCGGAGCTCGACGTCAGCTTCGCCGCCGAACGTCCGGGCCTTGCCCCCGGCAAAGCGCGGCTGCCGGAGCCGGCGCGCAAGATGTCCAAGCGCGATGCCGCGATCATCCGCGGACATGCGGATTCGATCGCGCTCAAGCTCGCCTGCCATGACCCGAAGGTGCATCGCAAGCTGATACCGGGCAATCCGCAGGCGCGCGGCGTGTTCGAGGCGGTGGAGCAGGCGCGGGTCGAGGCGATCGGCGCGCGCCGCATGTCGGGCGTCGCCAGGAACCTCACGGCGATGCTGGACGATCATTTCCATCGCGGCAAGTTCGACGAGATCACCGATCGCGCCGACGCGCCGCTGTCGGATGCGCTGGCCATGCTGGTGCGCGAGCGTCTGACCGGAATGGCGCCGCCGGCGGCGGCCAGGAAGGTGGTCGATCTCTGGCGCCCGGTGCTGGAAGACAAGATCGGCACCCGGCTCGACCAGCTCGCCCGCTTCACTGAGGACCAGGCCCGCTTCGGCGACCTCGTGCATGACCTCCTGTCGGCGCTCGATCTCGGCGACGAGCGCAACATGGATTCGGATGACGACGACCAGGACGAGAACCAGGACGGCGAGAACGACCAGTCCGGCGCGAAAGGCGCGCCCGACTCCGACGCCGCGCAGGAGATGAGCGCCGACCAGGCGCAGGCCTCCACCGACGAAATGTCGGAGAGCGCGATGGAGAGCGCGCAGGCGTCCACGTCCGATACGTTCGATGACGGCGAGCTCGGCGACGACGAGACGCCGGGCGAGGCGACGCGGCCGAATACGCACGGGCGCAACGAGCCGCGCGGGCCCGAATATCATGCCTTTGCGCCGAAATTCGACGAAATCATCGCGGCAGAAGACCTCTGCGACCATGACGAGCTGGAGCGTCTGCGCAGCTATCTCGACAAGCAGCTCGCGCATCTGCAGGGCATCGTCGCACGCCTCGCCAACCGCCTGCAGCGCCGCCTGATGGCGCAGCAGAACCGCGCCTGGGACTTCGATCTCGAGGAGGGCATCCTGGATCCGGCGCGGCTGTCGCGCGTCGTCACGGATCCCTATCATCCGCTGTCCTTCATGCACGAGAAGGAGGCGACCTTCCGCGACACCGTGGTGACGCTGCTGCTCGACAATTCCGGCTCGATGCGCGGCCGCCCGATTACGGTCGCCGCGACCTGCGCCGACATCCTCGCGCGCACGCTGGAGCGCTGCGGCGTGAAGGTGGAGATTCTCGGCTTCACCACGCGGGCGTGGAAGGGCGGGCAGTCGCGCGAGGCGTGGCTTGCCGCCGGCAAGCCGGCCAATCCCGGCCGGCTCAATGATCTGCGCCACATCATCTACAAGTCCGCCGACGCGCCCTGGCGCCGGGCGCGGAAAAATCTCGGCCTGATGATGCGCGAAGGCCTGCTCAAGGAGAACATCGATGGCGAGGCGCTGGACTGGGCGCACAAGCGCCTCCTGGCCCGGCCCGAGCAGCGGCGCATCCTGATGATGATCTCCGACGGAGCGCCGGTCGACGATTCCACGCTCTCGGTCAACCCCGGCAATTATCTGGAACGCCACCTGCGTCACATCATCGAGGAAATCGAGACCCGCTCGCCGGTCGAGCTGATCGCGATCGGCAGCGGCCACGACGTCACGCGCTACTATCGCCGCGCGGTGACCATCGTCGATGCCGAGGAGCTCGGCGGGGCGATCACCGAAAAGCTCGCCGAACTGTTCAGTGAGACCCACGCCGCGCCATCCTCGGGCAGCCGGCGGCGCCTGCATTCCTGAGCAGATGATCTCTCGATTGAGCCGCCGCCGTTTCCTCACCGGAGCGGCGGCAGGATGCCTCGGGCTTGCGCTGCCGAAGCGAAGTGCTGCGCAAACCGCGCTACCGTCATCGCCGAAGTACAAGCCCGACGAATATTCCGTCCCCGCTCCTGTCTCGATCGAAGTCAATGCGCGGCCGCTCGCCGGGTTCGACACTCGCGACCGCTCGCGCGTCCGCTTCGGCGAGCTCGAATTCCGCAGCGGACTGGTGCTGACCTCGGGCTTTCGCGGCTTTGGCGGTTTGTCGGGCCTGCGGCTCGACGCCAGGGGCGAGCGCTTTATCGCCATCAGCGACAAGGGCGGCTGGTTCACGGGCCGCATTGCCTATCGCGGCAAGCAAATGACGGGCCTCGAGGAAGTCGAGGCTTCGCCGATGCTCGGGCCAGACGGCAAGCCGATCACCGCGCGCGGCTGGTTCGATAGCGAGTCGATCGCGCTCGACGGTACGCTGGTCTATGTCGGGCTGGAGCGTGTCAACCGCGTCCTGCGCTACGACTTTTCAAAGGGTTCTACCCGCGCCTTCGGCGAAGAGGTGCCGCTGCCGCCGGCAGCGCGCAAGCTGCCTTACAACAAGGGCCTCGAAGCGCTGGTCGCCGTACCGAAAGGCCAGCCGCTGGAGGGCACGCTGATCGCAATTTCCGAGCGTGGGCTCGATGACCAGGGCAACATCCTCGCCTTCCTGATCGGCGGCAAGACGCCGGGCCAATTTACGGTGCGGCGTTCGGAGAATTTCGATGTCAGCGATGCGGCGTTGCTGCCGTCGGGCGACATGCTGCTGCTGGAGCGGAAGTTCTCATGGATCGGCGGCGTCGGCATCCGCATTCGCCGGATCGCGCTGAAATCAATTGCGCCGGGCGCCGTGGCCGACGGGCCCGCGATCTTCTTCGCCGATCTCGGCAACGAGATCGACAATATGGAAGCGATCGACGCGCACGTGACGGCTGAGGGCGACACCGTCATCACCATGCTCTCGGACGATAATTTTTCGATGGTTCAGCGTAACCTGCTGCTGCAGTTCACGCTGGTGACGTAGGCGGCTCAGCCCGGCCGGTAGACGCCATTCCCGTCCACCTGCACGCGTCCATCGGCGAGCATTTCGTCGAGATGGCGGGAGATGGAGCGGGTCTCCACATCGACGACCCACAGATCCTGATGGCCGGGCGGATACAGCAGCCGGCATTCGACCAGTTGTTGGAGGGTCCTCGGCGATTCCCGGAGCAGGCCGAGCAGACGCTCCTCGCGCTTGTCGAGCGTCGCGGTATAGGCGGCGAGATCGCGCTGGAAATGCGCGCGATCGGTGTAGACGCCGCGGTGGTGGGAAGTGACCCAGACCTTTGCCGGAATCTTTGCCACGCGCGCGAGCGTGCGCCGGAAGTCACTCAGGCTCGACGAGGCGTCGCCGTAATAGGGGCCGAAGCTGGACAGATCGACGTCGCCGATGAAGGCGACGCCCTCTGGTTCGACCAGCAGAACGCAATGCCCCGCGGTGTGACCGGGTGCATGGAAAGCGCGCACGCGCGAGCCGCCGAGCTCCCACACCGCGCCGTCCGCGTAGCCGACAGCGTCGGGGCGCGGTGCGTAGAAGAAGTCGCGCTGGAACCGTACCAGCATTTCGGAGGCATAACTGTCGTCGCTGCCATAGGCGGCGCGCAGGCCCTCCCAGCTTTGCGCGGCCTTCAGATCGGCCTCATGCACATGCACGGGCGCCTTGGGCAGGCGGTGCAAGCCGGCCATATGGTCTTCATGCACGTGGCCCAGGATCACGAGCTCGCTGCGATCAAATTCCGGGCCGATATGGTTGGCGACGATAGGCGTGTCGAAGGCAGCCTGCGTGTCGGAGCCGCGCACGATGACCTGGTTGGCGTCGGGATACTTGCCGTTCTTCTCGCCGAAGAAGACGGTGACGCGGCCGAAATCGGCGCGCGGGATCGTGCGGCGGTTCGACTCTGTCGCGGTCACGCTCATGGATTTTCAGGCTTGGCTTGCGCGTTGCTGCTCGTAGGCCTTCAGATGCGTATAGGCCGTGCGCAGCTTTGGAACCGGAATTTTTGCCGCATCGGCGCGGGCGACGAGATCGCCGATCACGTGATCTGCCTCGACCGGCAGCCCCGCCTTCACGTCACGGTACATCGAGGCCGTCAACGGCGAACCCTCGGTCGTGAGCATGCCGCGGGTGCGCTGGAAGAACGGCCCGCCCGGTGCAAAGCCCTCGGCAGTTGCGACTGCCGAACATTCGTCGAGCATGCCGAGTATGAAATCCTTGCCGCCGGGAGCCGCCAGGATGTTGCCGATCGAGGTGCGCATCAGGCAGGTCGAGGCGGCGAGCGAGGCCAGGAACACCCATTTCTCCCACATGTCCTGCATGACGTGCCCGCTCGGCGCGATGCCGCAATTACCCTTGGCGAAGGCTTCCCCGATCGCGTTGACGCGGTCGGACATGTTGCCGTCGCGCTCGCCGAAACCGAGCGACTGCATCGGCGCGAGCTGCACCACCTCGCGCTTCTCGTTCAGCGTGGCTCCAATGGCGCAGAGCCCGCCGAGCACGCGCTCGCGGCCGAACTTCTTGTCCAGCACGTCCAGATGCGACATGCCGTTGAGCAGCGGGATGATCGATGTATTCGGGCCGACCGCCGGCGCGAAGGATTGGATGGCGTCTTCGAGGTCGAAGGCCTTGCAGCTCAGCAGGATCACGTCGAATTTTTCGTTGAGCTTGTCGGCCTGTACCGTCGGCGGATTCTTCAGCGTGACATCGCCGTTTGGGCTCTTGATCACGAGGCCCGCGCTCGCAAGCTCGGCCGCGCGCTTTGGCCGCACCAAAAGTGTGATGTCCTGGCCCGCCTGCAGCAGCCTGCCGCCAAAATATCCGCCAATGGCGCCGGCGCCGACCACGAGAATGCGCATGGATTTGCTCCTTGTTGTTGTTGTTGGGCGAATAGCGAATGGCCAATAGAAGTGGCGGATGGGAGAATTTACCCCGCCGCCGTTCTATTCGCTACTCGTCATTCGCTATTCGCCTGTTCACCACTTCTCGCCAAAGGGACGGATTTCCAGCTCGAACGTCCAGGCGCTGCGCGGCTGCTGGTAGAGTTGCCAATAGGCGCCGGCCACGGAAGCGGGCGGCATCAGGAGATCGGGGTTGTCGAGGGCTTCCTTGCCCCAGATCTGGGCACGGCGCTCGCGCACCCAGGCGGTGTCGACGCCGGAATCGATGATGAGATGCGCGACGTGGATGTTCTTCGGTCCCAGTTCGCGTGCCATCGCCTGCGCGACCGCCCGCAGGCCGAACTTGGCGCTGGCAAACGCCGCATAGCCGCTGCCCCCGCGCAGAGATGCGGTCGCGCCGGTGAAGAAGATGTTCCCCTGCCCCCGCGGCACCATCAGCCGTGCCGACTCGCGGCCGGCAAGGAAGCCGGCCCAGCACGCCATTTCCCAGACCTTCCGGAACACGCGGTCGGTGGTTTCCAGAATCGGAAAATTGACGTTGGCGCCGACATTGAAGATACAGACTTCGAGCGGCGCGTGCCTGTCGGCCTCGTTGAGGAAGGCGGTGATCTCCTCTTCCTTGCGGGCATCGAGCGAGCGGCCGAAGATCGTGCCCCCGGCGGCCTCGACTTCCTTCACGAGCGGCTCGAGCTTCTCGCCGTTGCGGCGGCCGGCGAACACGGTGAAACCTTCGGCGGCGAACTTCTTGGCGATCTCGGCGCCGATATAGTCGCCGGCGCCGATCACGGCGCAGGTAGCGTTGCGCTTTTGCATGGGTTTGTTCCTGTCCTGCACCGTCATTCCGGGTCCGGTGCTTGCGCACCAGCCGGAATGACGCAGCTTGTCATCCGCCCGAAACCATTTCCTCGACTTCGCGCAACTGCTCCTTGCCGAAGAACATCTCCTTGCCGACGAAGAACGTCGGCGAACCGAACGCGCCGCGCTCGACGGCGGACTGGGTGTTCGCGAGCAGCTTGCCCTTCACGTCCGCATCCTGCGCGCGGGCGAACAGCTTCGCCGCATCGAGGCCGGACGAGACAAGCGCCTTCGCAGCGACTTCCGGATCGTCCATTTTCTTGGGTTCGACCCACATGTGGTGGAAGGCCGCGTCGACATATTTCTCGAACACGCCCTCCATCTGCGCGGCCACGGCGGCGCGCATCAGGTTCAGCGTGTTGACCGGGAAGAACGGATTCCAGGTATAGGGCTTGACGCCGAAGCGCTTGAGGAAACGTTCGGTTTCGATCTCGTAGAACTCGCGCTTGTTCTTCACGCCGGCGAGCGTTTCGGCCGGCGACTTGTTGTTGGTGGCCTTGAAAATGCCGCCGAGCAGGATCGGAACATACTCGAACTTCACGCCGGTACGCTTCTCGATCGCAGGGATCGCCTCATGGCTGAGGAAGGCGTTGGGACTGCCGACGTCGAACAGGAATTGCGGATTTTGTTTCACGGCGGCCTCCCTGCATTTTCTGGCCCGGGCAGCGTCGCCGCCCGAGCCATGATGGCCATCATATTGTAGCGCAGGGTGCCGCGAGTCAAATCAGGCGGCAGACGCGGAGAACGTCACGACGCGCTAGACGGCGCGATCGCTGTAGGCAAGCTTGACGATGTGATCGCGGATGTCGGCGGGCCACTCCGCGATCAGGCCGGCAAAGCGCCGCCGGTCATCGGCAAACAGCGCGCGCGAGGCCTCTTCGAAGTTGCCGAGGTTGCCGGCCATCGCCGACATGAAGTGGTAGGCCGCATCGCGCGCCGCGCGGAGACGATCGCGGTCGCCGCTGGCTCGGCGCGCCTCGTCGACCAGCTTGCGCAAGGCCACCGACGCGCCGCCCGGCTGGGCGTTCAGCCATTCCCAATGCCGCGGCAGCAGCGTCACTTCGCGCGCGACCACGCCGAGCTTTGGCCGGCCGCGGCCGCGCGGCTCGCTCGCCTGCCCCTCCGGCTCCACGGCGGCAGCCGTGGCGCTGCTATGGCGTGCGACGATTTCCTGGTCCGATCCGCGCAAATCGAGATCGAGCGAGCGGCCCGTGGCGTCACTGAAGATGATGATAGGGGCAGTCGCCTGGCCGGCGCGCTTCACGGCCAATGCGACCTCGGCGAGAGTGCCGGAGGCCAAGCACCGTTGCCCCACGAAGGCGGTAAATCTCTGGATCATTGCAAGTTTCCGGAATGGCCACATGCATTATTTATACCCGGGTATATTTCGTCCGTCAATATTATCCGGGTATAAATCTGGCGGGTAGCTCTGTCTCCTTCGTCCTTTGGCCTAAGGCCGGCCGGTCGCTAATCGGCCCAAGGCCTGATACGGGAACAGCCGCAATTTCCTGGAAGGGGACGGCCAATGCTGACGGTGCATCATCTCAACAACTCGCGCTCGCAGCGGGTGCTTTGGCTGCTCGAGGAATTGGGCGTGCCTTACGAGATCGTGCGCTATCAGCGTCAGCCCGACATGCGCGCGCCGAGGGAATTGCGCGCCATCCATCCGCTCGGCAAGTCGCCCGTCATCACCGACAACGGCAACACCATCGCGGAGTCGGGCGCGATCGCGGAGTACATCATCGCCACCTACGGCAAGGGCCGCCTGATCCCGGCGGAAAATACGCCGGAGCGGCTGAGCTATACCTACTGGCTGCACTATGCCGAGGGTTCGGCAATGCCGCCGCTGCTTATGAAATTGCTGTTCACGATGATGCCTCGGCGCACGCCCGCGCTGCTGCGGCCGCTGGTGCGCAAGGTCTGCAACCAGGCGCTGACGGCGCTGGTCAATCCGCAGCTCAGGCAGCACATGGATTATTGGGAGAGCGAGCTGGCGAAGAGCGAGTGGTTCGCCGGCAACGAGTTCACCGCCGCCGACATCCAGATGAGCTTTCCGCTCGAAGCTGCCGCCGCGCGCGCCGGCCTCGAGCAGGGGCATCCGAAGGCGATGGCCTTCCTGGAGCGCATTCACGCAAGGCCGGCCTACAAGCGGGCACTCGAGAAGGGCGGGCCGTACGAGATCGGGCGGTAGCCTCGGGCGTCATTCCGGGGCTCGCGAAGCGAGAACCCGGAATCTCGAGGTTCTCAGGCGGGCAAGTGCGCCCCAAAGTTCATCGGGAATTGTCCCGTTAACACCACAAGCGCAAGATGCTGGATGCGCAGTCACGGCGGGGGATTCCGCCGTTGGCGCGCTCAGGATCTGGTGTAGGTTGCTAAGAGCCTCTCGTAGTTCGAAGCTTCTAACTAGGTAGAAGACCCACCCCTCGCGGGCGGTACCCGAAAGGGTGTAGGGCTACGAGACGCCTTTAACATCGGCTTGAGGTGCGGCTTATCCCGGTGCCAGATCGTGTATCTGGCCAAGTGCTTCGTATCTCGAAATGGATCTACGACTCGGGCGAGCTTTAGGACGTAGTTCGAAAGCTCGATTTTGGCGGGCGAGGCGTCGGGCAAGTCGTAATGGCCGTTTAGACGATACGACAAGGCGCCTAACAGGATATCGGCCACCTGAATGCCCTGAACTTGGTGAGAGTGGCGAAACATTAGCCGCCGGACGGGCCAGTCCTTCTGAGGACGGCTGAGGTGGATACTGTGGTTTAGATGTTGCTGTTCTTTCCAGAGTTTGTGAGCCGTCGTTCTCTCGTCCAAATACACGTGCAGCAACGCTTGCGGGTAGAGGCGCGCGAACTTGGATACCAGGGTTCTAACTTCTTTGTTGAAGCCGATCTCGTTTAGATCGCCGCCCTTGATAGTCGTATCGATGACTGCTGAATGAAAGTCTAGACGACCGACTGCCAGCGGGATTTGGTTGGTGAACTGAAAGAAGGCGAGGACCACGCGTTTGTAGGCGTCCAGTTTGGCGGTGGACACCTTGTTCCACTTGATCTCGCTCGGCGAGCCATCCTTCGCAAGGATTGGAAGGTCACTACCCCTCGCCGCGACAATGGCGGCAGTGAATTTGGCGGCAAAAGACAGCGGGCAAACGATGCCGCCAACGACCAGATAGCGGTGCTTTGTGCTAGTTTCGTCGATATAGACTTCATTGAAGCGATTGGCCTCATTTGGAACCGGCACCCAAGGTTTTCTAGGCATGGCTAAGAAACCCGATCAATACAGCCTGGAAGAGGCAAGACAGCTATTGGCGGCAGCACCTCGCTCGCCAGTCATGTACCCATGAAGGCGAAGAAGACGGCGAAGAAATCGAAGGCGAGTAGAAGCCCGGCAAGTGAAGCCGGGCTTCAGTTTTGCGTTAAACGGAGGCTTTCGAATTCTCAGCCCAAGCCGTGATTAGGGATTTCTCGTCCACAAGGAGTTTGGTCCATGTCGCAGAGTTTGCCTCCACGACAATCAGCAAATCTTCTTTCCCAAGAATCGTTTTTATGTGGTCAAGAAGCTGCTTCTTCGAACCTGGATACCCAACGTACCAAACTGACTCGAGGATACGTCCTCGCGCCACTCCAAGTTTCTCAAGATGCTCGTCCATCTCTTTATGCGACGGACGAGGACCATTAAGGTCATAACTAACAATATAGTTGGCCAAATTGGCCTCCTCTTTTTGAGGGGCCGACTTGACGAATTGGGCGAGTCAGGAGTTAAGTCCCGCTTGTTACCGACCAAAGGCCTGCCGTCAGCCCCATGCTGAAGTTGGCAGGATCAGGGGGCCGCTCCCACGAAGAGCGGCCCCCGATTCGGTTCCAATTTTACCAGACAGCCACAAGCAGGAGTCAATGTGTTCCGCCTTTGTACCGGCTGTTCACAACCGTTACTCGTTACGCGAGTACTTGACGAATTTTGGCTTGGGCTTTGGTTGTTTGGCGGGCCATTGTCTTCGCATGCCCCGGAACGACTCTCAAAACTCACGGCAGCGTCGCCGCGATCACTTCCTTCAACAGCCGCGCGACGCCCTCGATATCGCCGGTAGGATCGATGGAATCGCCCAGCCGCACCACGACCATGCGCTGCGACGGCATGATCACGATGCGCTGTCCCAACAGGCCGGACGCAAAGAACGAATCGCGCGGGAAGCCGAGCGACACGCGGCCTTTGGCGTTCGGATGATCGCTTCGGTTGGTGAAGAATCCCGCGGCATAATCGCTGTCGAGCGTCGCAGCCGCGCAGAAATCCACCCAGTCCGGATGCAGGACCTTCCTTTCGCCGACCACGCCGTCGTTGAGATAGAGCATGCCGAGCTTCGCCCAGTCGCGCGCGCTGGCCAGCATGTAGTTCGCACCCTGCAAGGTGCCGGCGCCGTCGAATTCGAGCGTGACATGGCGCATGCCGAGAGGATTGAACAATTCGCGCCAGGCAAAGGCGAGTGTCTGCTCCGGTCCGCCGGTCAGATCCCGGACAATACGCGCCAGGATCTGGGTGGTGGCGCCTGAGTAATGAAAGCGCGTGCCGATCGGCGCGATCATCTTCGTGTTGATGGCATATGTGGACATGTCGTTATGCAGATACATCCGGGTCGACGGATCGAACCCGGAATTGGTCTCGTCTAGGTCAAGACCTGAGGTCATGCGCATGAGATGCTCGACCTCGATCTCGCGGCGCGGATCGCCGGCGCCGCGCCATTCAGGGATCGGCGCGGGCAGGGAAGGTGATGTCAGGCCCTGCTGCGTGAGAACGCCGATCAAGGCATTGATCATCGAGTTGGTCAGGGAGAAGCCGGACAGCTGCGTTTCCACGCCGATCCCCGGCGCGTAGCGTTCGGCAATCACCTTGCCGTCACGCACCACTACCACGGCCCTGGTGCGACGAAACGGCGTGGCGGGCTCTTCGAAGGCATGATCCAGCGCGGCCTTGAGCGCGGGATCGGTAGGCTCGACCACGGCTGGTCCGGCAATTTCGGGCAACAGTGGCGGCGTCTTCGGCACCCTCAATGCTTCGACGTCGCTCTTCAGGAGGTAGGGCTCCTTCGTGCCGAGTTGCTCCACACAACCGAAGCCCTCATGGAATAAGGCGCGGCTCCTGAAAAGTCCCAGCGCCGAGGCGTCTACCGTTCCGGCTTTCCGATCGATCCGCAAATTCATCACGTGACGCAGGCGCCGGAAGCCGGGCCGTTCCAGCGTCTCGGCAAATACGGTCTGCGGGTCAAGTCCGGAAACGAAGGTCTTCGAGCAGACGATATGCGCCACACCCCCGGTGGCAAGACGAATGGCGCGGTCGGGCCGGAAATGGATGCAAAGTCCTGCAAGCGCCGCCGGCACCAGGGCAAGGGCGGCGGCGAGGATCCATTTCCAGGACGTCACTTAGGTCTCCGGCGCCGACCCGAGGTGTATGGTCCTTATCGCGGTGTCTGCGCCGCGCCAATCGACCCCACGGGCTGCACCGTCACGCCAGGCGGCGGCACGTCATCGTCAGGCACGAAGAAATCCGTCATCAGCGGCGAAGCGCGGTCGACGCGATAAGGCTCGAAATCCCTCACCCCACTGGCGTAGAGGACCGTGTCGTCGATGCAGAAGTTGCCGGTGAATTCGCGCGACGGCTTGGTGAGGATGACATACGCCGCATCGCCCATGATCTCCGGCGTGCGGCTCATGCGTATCATGGCATCGCCGCCGAGGAGATTGCCGACCGCCGCCGTCGCGATGGGCGTGCGCGGCCACAGCGCGTTGACGGCGACGCCCGCGCTCCTCAATTCGCCCGATAGGCCCAGCACGCACATGCTCATGCCGTATTTCGCCATGGTGTAGGCGGTGGAGTGCTCGAACCATTTCACCTTCATGTCGAGCGGCGGGGACAGCATAAGGATGTGCGGATTTGCCGCCTTCTTAAGATGCGGGATGCAGTATTTCGACACCATGAAGGTGCCGCGGCTGTTGATGCCCATCATCAGGTCGAACCGCTTCATGTCGGTTGCCTGCGAATTTGTGAGGCTGATGGCGCTGGCATTGTTGACGCAGATATCGATACCGCCGAACTCGGCGACGGTCTTTTCGACCGCGTCCAGGACCTGCGCTTCGTCGCGGATATCGCAGACGATCGGCAGCGCCTTGCCGCCGGCGGCGCGCACCTCGTCGGCGGCCGTGTAGATGGTGCCTTTCAACCGCGGATGCGGCTCGGTGGTCTTGGCCGCGATCGCGACATTGGCGCCGTCCCGCGCCGCCCGCAGCGCAATCGCAAGCCCGATGCCGCGGCTCGCACCCGAGATGAACAGCGTCTTGCCTTTGAGCGATGCCATGGGGAGACTCCGTGAGCGGGGCAGATAGGCCCCCATTGCGGGGAAGGGCTGGGGAGAGCGGTAAGCCACAAAAGCTGATGGTAGACCTGAGGCGTGATCGCTTCAATGAATGGCGACCTGGTCGAGGCGCTTCACGCTCAGCAACATTCAGCGGAGCAAGCGGCGCCCCTCTCCCTAACCCTCTCCTCGCAAGGGGGCGCACCGGGGGGAGAGAACCTATCCGCCGGTTCCTTACGGACATCAGTACTGTCGACCGGGCTCATATTGCCCCCGCCGCCCATGCTCCTCGTGTCCGCGGATCGGGTGCGCCACCGGACTGCCGATCTCGGTGCCGATCGCGCGCCACACTGCCGCGTCAGCATCTCGCGAGAATGCCGCACACCGGCCGGCGACACCCGGCGATCGGTGATGATCCGGGAGTAACTCCGCCGTTCCATTGGCCCCTGGCCGACGGGATGCCCAATTCGGCCAAGTGCCCGCCCAAGGCGTCGCCTATCATCGTGCGCTGCCGCGCCAGCAATTGCCGGATCAGCCTCGTGTTAGTTCAGCCGCCAGATCGCGCCATTAAGCAACGAAGCGAATGCCACCCAGGCGGCGTAGGGCACGAACAGGAGCGAAGCGATCTTGTCCTGTCGCC
>JAEZEU010000270.1 GCA_023432885.1 Pseudomonadota bacterium
CTCAAGGGAATCATGAAGATCCTCGTCGAGACGGACGAGGCCGCCCGCGCCGCCGAGCAGCCGGCCGTCCTCGATTGGGATTTCGTCCGCGGGCACACCGTCGGAATCGACGCTCTGATCGACGATCTCAAGCGCACGCAATGGCCCGACATCGAACGTCAGTCTGGCCTCACACGTGAAGATCTCAAGTATGCCGCCGAGGCCTATATGAAGGCGGAACGCACCATCGTCGTTTACGGCATGGGCGTCACGCAGCACGAGCGCGGCGCGCACAATGTGCAGCAGATGGCCAATCTGGCGCTGTTGCGCGGCAACGTCGGCCGCGAGGGCGCGGGCGTCTGCCCGGTACGCGGCCATTCCAACGTGCAGGGCGATCGCACCGTCGGCATCACGGAGATTCCGACGGCGGAATTCCTGGACCGGCTCGAGCGCCGGTTCGGCTTCAAGCCGCCGACGGCGTCCGGCCACAACGTCGTCACCGGGCTGGAAGCGATGATCCGCGGCGAAGTGAAGGTCTTCTTTGCGATGGGCGGCAATTTCGCCGCCGCCATTCCCGACTGGCAGTTGACGCGCGAGGCGCTGCGAAATCTCGACCTAACGGTACACGTCTCCACGAAATTGAACCGCAGCCACCTCATCCACGGCAGGGACGCATTGATCCTGCCTTGCCTTGGCCGTACCGAAATCGATATCCAGGCCAGCGGCCCGCAGTCGATCACCGTGGAAGATTCGATGTCGATGGTGCACGCGTCCGCCGGCCGCAACAAGCCGGCCTCCGAGCATTTGCTCAGCGAGGTCGCGATCATCGCTGGTGTCGCCAAGGCCACGCTCGGTGACCGCACGGTGGTCGAGTGGGACGCCTTTGTCGGCGACTACGACCTCATCCGCGACGCGATCGAGGCGGTGTTTCCGATCTTCCAGGGTTACAATGCACGCATACGCGTTCCCGGCGGCTTCCATCTCACCTCGACCGCGCGCGAGCGCGTCTGGGCTACGGCGTCGGGCAAGGCCAATTTTCTTGTCTTTGAAGGGGTCGGCGAGGATCCGCCGCAATGCGACGAGAACTCGCTGTGGCTCAGCACGATCCGCAGCCACGACCAGTACAACACCACCCTGTATTCGATGTCCGACCGTTATCGCGGCGTATTCGGCCAGCGCGATGTCGTGTTCCTCAACGAATACGAGATGAAGAAGCGGGGCCTGGAAGACGGCGACCGCGTCGATCTGGTCACGGAATCGACCGACGGCGTTGAACGGGCCGTGCGCAATTTCCGCGTGGTTCGCTACTCGTTCCCGACCGGCTGCTGCGCGGCGTACTATCCCGAGACCAATCCGCTGGTGCCGCTCTATGCCCGCGATCCCATGAGCTTTACGCCGTCCTACAAGGGCGTTCCGGTCCGGATTGTGCGCTCCGCTGCAGAGAGGAATGCCGAATAGGGAGCTTGTATTGTTAGCGTAAGAGGCTGGAAAGCCGCTCTTACGCGTGATCGAACTGCACCGGCAGCGGTGGAGCGCGAGCCCGCCGGCCTGGATGAGTTCCAGCAGCCGCGCCCCTCTGATGACAACGGACTAAGATGCTCAGATCAAGCGTACGGCTGGCGCAGCCAGCTTCAGCGCCTCATGTCAATGCGAGATCGCTTGGCTTAGCCTTATTGACGGGAGAGGCCCGTCCCCGTGGGCCGGTTGCCTGCTCCGCAGGGGGCTCGACGAGCGGCATCTGACAGTCCGAACAGCTCTGAGTGGCGGATTGCGCCACCTGCCGCGCGGCAGCTGTCACGCACCGGTCATTTCGGGGAGCCTCGCCCCGGAGCGCTTCTCGAACTCGGCGAGATTGACGACGCCGCGCCGATGGGTCCCGTCGCCGATCTTGCGGTCACCATCCCAGGCTTCCACTTCGAACGAAACGCTCTTCTCCTCCACGCCGGTTACGCGCGCGATGGCGCGGACGCTGCGGCCGATCGGCGTTGCGGCTAGATGTCGGACGCTGACCATCATGCCGACACTCACATGGCCCGCCGGCAGATACGGCTGGATCGCCAAGGTTGCCGCAATCTCCATGTGCAGGATCATCGTCGGGGTGCCATAGACGAGGGGCATGTCTGGCAGGACATGGCCGACTGTCATCTCGGCGGTGACAGTCACCTTCTTTTCTGCGGTCATGCCGACCGCTACCTTGTCAAGCAGACTCATGATTAAGTCTCGTATCCGGCTCGGCGGCCAGCTTGGGGGACGCCTCGGTCGCCGGCGGTTTGGGTCTGGAGAACCACGCGCCGAACTGGTCGAGATAGAGATAGACCACGGGCGTCGTGTAGAGCGTCAGGATTTGCGACAGTATGAGGCCTCCGACGATAGTATAGCCGAGCGGCTGGCGCAGCTCCGATCCAGCGCCGGTGCCGATCATCAATGGCACGCCGCCGAGCAGGGCAGCCATTGTGGTCATGAGGATGGGCCGGAAACGAAGCGTGCAGGCCTGGTAGATTGCATCCACCGGGCTCAGGCCACGTTGTCGCTGCACTTCGAGCGCGAAATCCACCAGCATGATGCCGTTCTTCTTGACGATGCCGATCAGGAGGATAATGCCGATGATGGCGATCACGCTGAGGTCCATATGCACGGCCATCAGCAGCAGCAGCGCGCCGATGCCGGCCGACGGCAGGGTCGACAGGATGGTGATGGGGTGGATCAGGCTTTCATAGAGCACGCCGAGGATGATGTAGATCACGACCAGCGCAAGTCCGATCAATAACGGCGTGCCCTTCAGCGAAGACTGGAAGGCCTGCGCATTGCCCTGGAACGAGCTCGCCAGCGACGCCGGCTTGCCGGTATCCCTTTCCATCCTCTGGATCGATGTCACTGCATCGCCCAGCGCCACGCCTGGCTTGAGGTTGAACGAAATCGTGACGGACGGAAACATGCTCTGGTGGTTGATCAGGATCGGCGCAGGCTCGATCACGGTGTGTACGAGGTCGCTCAAGGGAACCTGCTTGCCGCTCGACGAGTTCACGTAGATGTCATTCAGCGCCTCCGGGCCGTACTGGAAGCGTGGATCGACCTCGAGAATAACGTGATACTGGTTCAGCGAGGTGAACATGGTCGAGACGATGCGCTGGCCGAAGGCGTCGTCGAGCGTGTTGTCGATCGCCGAAGGCAGGATGCCGAAGCTCGAAGCGACCTCGCGATCGACGGTGATATCCAGCTTCGGGCCGGCATTGGCCTGGTCGCTGGCGACATCGGTGACGCCGTCGATCTTGCGGATCCTCTCCAGGAAGATGTTTGCCCAGTGGGTCAACTCGTTGGAATCCGCGTCCGTCAGCGTGAACTGATACTGCGTCTTCGACAGCCTCGCGCCTATGGTGATGTCCTGCGCCGCCTGCATGTAAAGGGTGATGCCCTGGATATGGGCGAGCTTCGGCTTGAGCCGATTTATGATCTCGTCGGCGCTCGCCTTGCGTTCCGGTTTGGGTTTCAGGATGACGAAGACACGTCCCTGATTGAGGGTTGCCGTTGGGCCTCCCGGGCCGATATAGCTCGCCACCGACTGGATCGCGGGATCCTGCAGCAGCACATTGACCAGCGCCTGCTGGCGCTCGGACATCGCGGGGAAGGAGATGTCCTGCGAGGCCTCGGTGATGCCCACGATCTGGCCGGTATCCTGCTGCGGGAAGAATCCCTTCGGGATTATCACGTAGAGGTAGCCAGTCAGTGCGACGGTGGAGAGCATCACCATCAACGTGGCGAAGCGGTGACGCAGCACGATCCGCAGGCCACGCGCATACAGCGCCAGCAGGGCATCGAAGCCACGTTCGAACGCGAGATAGAGCCGGTTGTGCTTCTTGCGCGATTCGTCCTTGAGCAGCCGCGCGCACATCATCGGTGTCAATGTCAGCGATATGACGAGCGACAGCAGCAGCGAGGCCGTGATGGTGATGGCAAATTCCTGGAATAGTTTTCCGACGTAGCCGCCCATCAGGAACAGCGGGATGAATACTGCGATCAGCGACAGCGTGATGGAAACGATGGTGAAGCCGATTTCCGCCGATCCTTTCAGCGCCGCCTGCATCGGCGTCAGGCCCGCCTCGAGGTGGCGCACGATATTCTCGATGACCACCACGGCGTCGTCGACCACGAATCCGATCGCGATCGAAAGCGCCATCAGCGACAGGTTGTCGAGGCTGTATCCGAGCGCATAGAGAACGGCGAAAGTGCCGACCAGTGACAATGGCACGGTGACCGCAGGAATGATCGTGGCCCAGAAGTTGCGCAGGAACACGAAGATCACCATCACCACCAGTGCCACCGTCAGCATCAGCGTGAACTGGACGTCCTCGACGGAAGCGCGGATGGTTTGCGTGCGGTCGGCGGCGATCGCCACCTTGACCGAGGGCGGCACGGAAGCCTGCAGTGTCGGCAGTAGCGCCTTGATACGGTCAACCGTCTCAATGACATTGGCGCCGGGCACCCGCTGCACCGCAAGGATGATTGCTGGCTGCTTGTCGTACCAGCCCGCCAGCAGGTCGTTTTCCGGTGCGTCGATCGCATAGCCGATATCACGGATGCGCACCGGCGAGCCGTTGCGGTAGGCGATGATGAGGTCTTCGTATGCGGAAGGCTTCAGCAACTGGTCGTTGGTGTTGAGCGTATAGGTGACACGCGGACTGTTGAGCGTGCCCTTGGGCTGGTCGACATTGGCCGCGGAAATCACGCTGCGGACGTCCTCGAGGCTTATGCCGCGGGCGGCCAGCGCCTGCGGATTGACCCGGACGCGGATGGCAGGCTTCTGCTGGCCACCGATTCCGACGAGGCCGACGCCCGGAATTTGCGAAATCTTTGGCAGCAGGATGTTTTCGGCGTAGGCATCGACCGTCGTCAGCGGCAGCGAATCCGAGGACAGCGCGATCAGCATGATCGGCGTCTCGGCGGGATTCACTTTCCTGATCGTCGGCGGGTAGGGGATGTTCGGCGGCAGATAGGGGCTTGCGGCATTGATCGCCGCCAGCACGTCGGCGGCTGCGCTGTCGACGGTGCGTGACAGCTCGAACTGCACGGTGAGTTGCGCGACGCCGAGGGCGCTGGAAGAAGTCAGTTGGGTGACGCCGGGGATCTGGCTCATTTGCTGTTCAAGCGGCGTGGCGATCGACGAGGCGATGGTCTGCGGATCGGCGCCAGGCAATTGAGCTGAGATCTGGATGGTCGGGTAGTTTACGTTCGGCAGCGCCCCGACGGGCAGCAGCGGATAGGTTGCCAGTCCGCACAACAGCAGCCCTGCCATGAGCAGGGCGGTAGCGATCGGGCGCAGGATGAAGGGTGCGGAGACGTTCATGGAATGGCGTCCTGCACCGCGCTTTGCAGCTCGGCCTCCTGCGCGGCCTTGCCATGAAGTTGCTTGACGGGGCTGCCCTCCTTGAGGCGGTACTGGCCGTCGATCACGACCACTTCACCTGGTTTGAGGCCCTGATCGATCAGCGCCTGTCCATCGCTGATCTGCGCGACGTGAACGGCGCGCAGTTCGGCAGTCTGGTCAGGCTTCACGACATAGACATACGTGCCGTTCCGGCCCTGCTGCACCGCCGACCCGGCGACGGTGATGGCGTCCTTGCGCGTGTCCAGCAACAGGCGCGCATTCACCAGCTGTCCCGGCCACAGCCGATGCTGATGATTGGGAAACTCGGCCTTGAGCTGAATGGTACCCGTGGTGCCGGCGATCTCGTTGTCGACCAATAGTAGATGGCCTTCATCCAGCTTCATCCTGTTGTCCTGGCTGTAGGCGATGACTTTCATCGGCCCTTTCGCCATCCGGTCCTGGATGGCGGGCAAATCAGCCTGCGGCAGGGTGAACAGCAGCGAGATCGGCTCGATCTGCGTGACGACGACAAGGCCATTCGGGTCGGTCGGATGGATCACGTTGCCGACGTCGATCTGCCGGACGCCGGTGATACCCGGAATGGCGGAGGTCAGCCGCGTATAGCTGAGCTGGACATTGGCCTGGTCGATCTGGGCCTGGTCCGCCTTGACGGCGGCTTGCAATTGCGCGACCTGCGCCTTCTGCGTGTCGACCAGTTGCGGCGTCGCATAACCCTTGGCCCCAAGCTGCGTATATCGCGAAAGATTTGCTTCGGCATTTGTGAGCTGGGCCTGATCGCGCTCGCGGTTGGCCGTGAACTGCTCGATCTGGGCCTGATAGGGACGGGGGTCGATCTCCGCCAGCAGGTCGCCGGCCTTGACGGTGTGTCCTTCCTTGAATGTGATGCTAATTAGTTGTCCCTGAATCTGGCTGCGCACCACGTCGGTATTGTAGGCGACCGCGGTGCCGATGCCGCGCAGATAGATCGGAACATCCTTTCCGCTGACGGTGCTCGCCACAACCGGCACGGCGGCCTCAGGCGCCGGAACCGCCGCGTCCGCCGGTGACAATCGCTTGAAATAGAGAATGCCGCCGCCGGCGAGCACAATCGCAACGAGGGCGGCCAGCGCGGTGATGACAAGTCGTTTCACGGCCATGCTTCCATTTTGAAGCCTCGCCTCAGGGCGTACCGGTCGGATTGGCATCGCTCGACGCATTCGGCCCCGGGACAGATGCTGATACGCTGAGACCGGATGTGCCGAGCTTGGTCGCACCCTGGGGAATTCCGGCACGCCCGGAAGCCGACATCGGCCATGCGGTACCGATCATTAGCGATGCAAGTAGACAGGCGATCGCGACCGTGCGCAGGACCAAGTGCGAGGCGGGGCTGGTTTCCGAAAGGAGCTGTACGCGCATCTGCGTTCTCCGGCTGAAATGATCTCAGCAGGAGGATAGAAAGGTGCGGCAGCGCTGGTATTTCCGGAACGCACGTACCACCTCGTGGACGCACGATTGAGGCAGCCTGGCAAGGCTAGGTTTGAATATCGACGTGGCTACTAATCATTTCGCAGAAGAGTCATTCTCAGGCCGACCGCACGATGGGGCATGAGGGTGCAGTTGCAATGCAGGCGCTCGCGAGATCGCCCCGTGGTGTCCACGCGGTCAACTGATTGTGCGGATCATCCGAATAAAATTCGACAATTCCAAAGGGCTCCACGCTTGCAATTTTCATGGCGACATTTCGATTGTTGACAATCATATAGTTTCATGTCTGAATATTCTATATCGAACTAAATTACGGTGGGGCGGGAGTGGGACAACAGGACATTGCCTCTGCACAAAGTTCGCAAGCAACTTGCGTGCCGGTGCAGGAAGGTAACGAAGGCGGCCTCATTGTCATCAAGGACGTCGAAAAGCTTTATAAGGCCCGCCAGGGGCAGCCGGTTCATGCGCTCACCGCCGTCAACCTGAATATACGCCAGGGGGAGTTCGTCTCTGTCGTCGGCCCGAGCGGGTGTGGCAAGTCGACGCTGCTGCGGATTGTCGCCGGACTCGACTTTCAGTCGAGTGGAACTGTGACCATCGGCGGTGAAGCGATCCGAGGGCCGAGGCCTGACGTCGGCGTTGTTTTTCAGCAGCCGACCTTGCTGCCGTGGCGGACCGTCCTGAACAACGTGCTTGTGCCAGCAATGCTGCGAGGCCTGGACCGGACGCAGCGGGCTCGCGAGCTTCTTGACCTGGTCTCGCTCTCCGGGTTTGCCGAGAAGTACCCCTTCGAGCTTTCCGGCGGCATGCAGCAGCGCGTGGCGATCTGCCGTGCCTTGATCTGCGATCCGGACATCATCTTGATGGACGAGCCGTTCGGGGCGCTAGACGCGATCACGCGCGAGCAGCTGAACGTAGAACTCGCCCGCCTGCAAGCCGAGCAGCGGAAGACGGTCATCTTCATCACGCACAGTATCCCCGAGGCAGTGTTCCTCGGTGACCGTGTCGTCGTCATGTCGCCGCGCCCCGGCCGCATTTCGGAAGTGCTGAATCTCGATATCCCGAGGCCTCGAACGCTCGAAACGATGCAGCTTCCAGAGTTCAGCGGGATGTGCGCAAAGCTTCGCTATCTGTTTGCCGCGGACTCGTCGGCCGCCCATCTGTGAGAATCCGCCATGGCCAACTTAAGCTCAGACAAGCTGAAGCATATCCTGTTCTTCGCCATCTTCGTGGCGCTCTGGGAGGCTATTGCCCGCACTGGCGTGCTGCCGGCGATCGTATTTCCGGCACCCAGCGCAATCGCCGTGAGGCTATACGAACTGTTTCGCGGCAATGAAATCCAGCCGCACCTTCTGACGACGGCCGTCGAGGTGATTGCCGGCTACGCCCTCGGCGTGGCCGCCGGGTTCGCATTTGGCGCCGTCGTGGCGCTTGTCCCGGCCTTCGAGAAATTCTTTTACCCGTACATCGTTGCGTTGCAGACGGTTCCGAAGGTCGCGATCGCGCCGCTGTTTCTGATCTGGTTCGGCTATGGGATCACCTCGAAGATCGTTATTGCCGCACTCGTCTGCTTCTTTCCCGTGCTGGTCAGCGTGATGTCGGCGTTCCACGCTACCGATCGAGATCAACTCGACATGATGAAGGCCTTCGGTGCGTCGCGATGGCAGACCTTTGTTCACCTGCGGGTCTACGCAGCGCTTCCCACCATCTTTGCTGGCCTCGAAATTGCGTCAGTGTTCGCCGTCATCGGTGCGCTGGTCGGCGAGTTCGTCGGCGCGCAGGCCGGCCTTGGCTATCTGATTGCCAGCCTGAACTTCAATATCGACGTGCCGGGCGTGTTCGCTGTCCTCATCGTCCTGTCGGTTTTGGGGTCACTGTTGCATGGCTTGGTGCACTTCATTGGGCGCCGTAGCGTGTTTTGGATACGCTCTGAACGTATCTCGATTGTTTGAACCAGGAGGAAAAATGAGAATGCGCTCTCTTCGAATTGCAGTTCTTGGACTGCTCGCAGCTACGGCGACCTCGCTTGTGCAGGCGAATGCGCAAGGCCTGACGAAGTTCAGTGCGTTGCTCCCTATTCCGAATTTCGATGAATCTTTTGCGCCGGTGGCCGTTGCCAAGCAGCTCGGCTACTTCGAGCAGGAGGGGCTCGACCTGTCGATTATTCCGGTGAACGGGTCGAACGAGGTTGCGATTCAGGTTTCCGCCGGCAACGCGGATGTCGGGCTCGCATCTCCCGCCGATGCAATCATCGGCATGCAGAAGAGCAAGGGCCTTGAGGTTCAGTATTTCTATAACCTCTATTATCGGAACATCTGGCCGATCTCGGTGGTCCGCGATAGCCCGGTGCAGGAGGTCAAGGATCTGAAAGGTAAGAAGATCGGCGTCCTCTCGCTAGGAAGCACCGGCATCACCTTCGGCCGCGCGTATGCGAGCGAAGCCGGTCTCGATCCGCAGCGCGACGTTACGTTCGCCCCGATAGGAGCGGGCGCGCAGGCGATGACCGCGATCAGGCAGGGCGTGGTCGATGGCCTCGTATTTAACGACGCCGCGCTCGCCAAGTTTGGCGTACTCGGCTTGCAGACGCGCATTCTGCCGGTGAGCGAGAAGCTGAGGGATCTGCCCGACACGAGCATTCTGGCCACGCGAGCAAACATCGAGAAGAAGCGCGAACAGCTGATCGGGTTTGCGCGCGCGATTGCAAAGGGCTACCTGTTTACGATCACCAATCCGGCCGCTGCGGTGAAGATCACCTGGAAGCTGCGCCCTGAAGCACAGCCAAAGAATATGTCGGCGGAGGAGGCCCTGAAGCAGGGCGTGGCGGTAGCCGAAGCTCGCATGAATATCTGGAGCTCGCCGAAGACCAAAGGCGTCAATGGAGCCTTCGTCGAGCAGGATTGGAGAAACCTGGTTCAGTTCCTGAAGGATATCGGATCGCTTCAGGAGGATATTCCGACCAGCCGCATCTATACCGCCGCCTTCGTGGATCAGATCAACAAGTTCGATCGTGCTGCTATCGAAAAGCAGGCGAAGGAATTCGACATCAATTCGATCAAATAGGGCCAAACGATTGGAAATCAGCACACGCGCAAGGGTGCTAAAGAGAAATGAAACTGCCTCCTTTCGAATACAAAGCCCCAACCAGTCTGGTTGAGGCAGCCGCGCTCCTGGCGGACCATCAAGGTGAAGCAAGAATCCTGGCAGGCGGTCAAAGCCTGCTCCCGATCATGGCTTATCGGCTGGCTTCACCGGCTGTGCTGGTAGACATTGGTCGCATCTCCGATCTACGCGCGATTCGCGTCGAGGAGGACGGCCTTCATCTCGGTCCGCTCGTGCGTTGGTGCGACATCGAGCGGGACGGTGACATTGCGCGTCATCAGCCGCTGCTGAAAGAGGCAATTTCGCATGTTGCGCACTATCAGGTGCGCAACCGTGGCACGGTCGGCGGTTCCTTGGCTCTGGCCGACCCGGCGGCCGAAATGCCCTGTATCGCGGTAACCTGCGGAGCGACGCTCTCGCTCTACAGCACATCAGGCTCCCGCAAGATTGCGGCGCAAGACTTCATCCTGGGCGAGCTTGAGACCGAGCTTCGCCCGGAAGAGATCATCGTTGACATCCACTTTCCGAAATGGCCAGCGAAACGGTTCTGGAGCTTCAAGGAGTTCGCCAAGCGTCGCGGCGACTTCGCGCTGGCCGGCGTCGCCGCCTATTTCGATCTGGATGATGCAGAAGTTGTAACCAACTGTGCCATCGGCGTGCTGGGGGCTGCTGCCTGCACGACCAGACTCAGGGAAGTCGAGCAAAGGCTCATCGGCTCGCGGCTGGATTCGCGAACCATCGCGGAAGCCGGAACGCTGGCGCGCGCGAATATCCAGCCGTCCGAGGATATCCATGCCAGCGCCGAGTATCGCAAGGCGCTGGTCGGAACGCTGGTCGAGCGAGCGTTGAACTCGGCTCTCAATCGATCGGCGGAGCGCGTGCAGTGAAGATCGAGCTCACACTTAATGGCATCGCCGTGGAAGCCGATGTCGAGCCGCGCACGACGCTCGCGGACTGCCTGCGGCACGTCTTCCACAAGACGGGAACGCATCTTTCCTGCGAACACGGAGTGTGCGGCGCTTGCACGGTGATTGTGAATGGCGATGCGGTACGCTCGTGTCTGATCCTTGCCGTACAGGCGAATTCATCCTCGATCACGACGGTGGAGGGGCTCGCCCATGGTTCGGATTTGTCGCCGCTGCAGGCCTCGTTCAAGAAGCACAATGCGCTGCAGTGCGGCTTCTGCACACCTGGAATGCTGACAACTGCTCACGCTCTGCTGTCGACTGAACCGGATGCTGACGAAGAGCGTATTCGTGAGGTCATTTCTGGAAATCTCTGTCGGTGCACCGGTTACGTTCCCATTATCGAGGCCATTCTGGATGCCAAGTCCGCCTATAAGGATGAGAGTACTTCGCCATGAAGATCCGGAATTCTCTCGTTGGTAGCGCGATCGAGCGCGTCGAGGATTACCGCTTCCTGCGCGGCGAGGGCACCTTCGTCGATGACCTCGATGTGCCGAACCAGCTCTACGCGGTCATCCTGCGTAGCAATGTGGCACACGGCCGGCTGATCAACGTCGATGCCTCTCTGGCCCTTGCTCTCAGCGGTGTTCGTGCTGTCATCACTGCCAAGGATATTCCGGGAGAGGTTCCGGTAATTCCCATGCGCCTGCAGCCGTTGGAGGAAGTCAAGCCGTTCCGGCAGCCGGTCATCGCCTACGAGAAGGTGCGCTATGTCGGCGAGCCGGTCGCGGTCGTCGTTGCCGAAAGCGCTGCGAT
>JAEZEU010000354.1 GCA_023432885.1 Pseudomonadota bacterium
ACGTGTCATTCGGCGTAATCGATGGGCCGGCCGGCCCTATGGACCAGGTGACGATAGGTGTTCGCGGTGGAAGACACGACTTCTCGGTGCCCGGCATCTGCGGTGGCGGCGATGCGTCCTCAGCACGGATACTGCTGAATGGTGAAGATATCCGGTCGGGACGTCAGTATCATCTTCGACCGGGCGATCGCCTGGATTTTTCCATCTCCGGGGGCGGCGGATATGGTGACCCGAAGAAGCGGGATCGCGGCAAAGTCAACGAGGACGTGAGACTTGGCTATGTCTCGCCGGAGCAGGCCCGGTCGGTCTATGGCTGGACTTCGGACGAGAGCGGCAGCGACGGCAACGCAGGCGATAGCAAGGCCTGATTGGGATCGATCATTCGTGCGCTTTTCACCGGCGCCCGACTGCACAATGGCATTCGGTTGAATTGATAGTCCGACAAACTCGATCCACCTCTCCCGAAGGGAGAGGTCGATTTGCGCAGCAAATCGGGTGAGGGATACTGCTCTAACGAGGGACCGTAAGCCCTCACCCGGCGCTGCGCGCCGACCTCTCCCGAAGGGAGAGGTGAACCTCCGATGCCGCTCCGGCTGAACCTGATTTCATCATGCTTTAGCCGGAATGACGATCAAAACAGCCAGTCTGGCATTCCCGCGCGCCGCTACCGCTTCCGCTTCGCGGCGGGCTTCGCAGGCTTAGCGGCGCTCGCCTTGACCTTGCCGGCCGGCTGCACGCGCAATCCGTCGACGAACACATCGAGCAGGCGCAGCACTGACGATTGCCAGCCGGGCTGGTCGTGCATGTAGCACATGCCGACCAGGGCCCTGAGCAGGTCCTCCGGGCTGACATCGCCACGCATGTGGCCGGCAGCGACCGCGCGGTCGAGCAGCGAGCCGATCGCCTTGGTCAGTCGCTCCATCGAGAATGCCGCAAGTTCCGACGAACTCTGGAATGTCAGCGCCAGCGCGGCCGACATGCCTTTTTTGGTGGCGACGAATTCGACGTTGGAGCGTAGCCAGCGCCGCAGCGCGTCGACCGGGTCCTTTGCATTCTTCAATTGCTCGGCGAGTTCGCTGAGCTGCTCGACCTCGCGCCGGTAGACTGCCTCGAACAAATCCTCACGCGTCGGGAAATGCCGGTAGAGCGTACCGATGCCGACGCCGGCGCGTTTTGCAACGGCCTCCAGGCTCGCCTCCGGACCGCCTGCGTTGAACACGGCCTTGGCGGATTCGAGCACACGCTCGCGATTGCGCACGGCATCGGCGCGTGGCTTGCGGGTCTGGTTGGTGCGCTCATCCATGCCGGTAATGTAGATCACGAATTGGTTAGATTGAACCCATCCGGGGCTGCACCGTTGTTTGCAAACGGACTTTCGACGGATTCCAATATTTTCCCGGCTGCCCTTGTTAACCGGAGGGAGCCTCCGTATATCCATTGACACGCCGGCCGGATCGTATCCGAACGGCGCGATATCGACGGCGGCCACTGCGGTGGCGCGCCGCACGATCACTCATGTCCATATCTGATCGGAGCCTTGTATGAACCACTCCATCAGCCTCACCGTGAACGGTGCATGGCGCGAACTCGTCCTCGAAGATCCGCGCGTGACGCTGCTCGATCTCCTGCGTGAGCGCCTCCATCTGACCGGAACCAAGAAGGGATGCGACCGCGGCCAATGCGGCGCCTGCACCATTCTCGTCGATGGCAAACGTATCAATTCCTGCCTCGCGCTCGCCATAAGCCATGAGGGCTCCGACATCGTCACCATCGAAGGCGTCGCGCGCGGCGACCAGCTTCACCCCGTGCAGGCCGCCTTCATCGCCCGTGACGGATTTCAGTGCGGCTTCTGCACGCCTGGCCAGATCATGAGCGCGATCGGCATGATGCGTGAAGCCCAGGCCGGTAACGATCCCGAGCGCATCCGCGAATGCATGAGCGGCAATCTCTGCCGCTGCGGCGCCTATGCAGGCATCGTCGATGCCGTACTCGAAGCGCAGGCCGGCATGGATGAATCCAATCAGAGGCGCTCCGCATGAAACCGTTCGATTATCTCAGGCCTGCCACGGTCGCCGAGGCTGTCGCCGCTGCCGCGCGGCCGGGTGCGACTTATCTCGCCGCCGGCACCAATCTGCTCGATCTGATGAAGGGCGGCGTCAGCCGTCCGGATCGTCTCGTCGATCTCACCCGTCTTGAGGGACTTGATGCGATCGAGCGCCTGGCCGATGGCGGCTTGCGCATCGGCGCGCTCGTAAGCAATGCGGATCTTGCGCATGATCCAGAATTCGCAAAGTCCTATCCGGTTGTCGCCGAAGCCCTTCTTTCCGGCGCCTCGGCGCAACTGCGCAATGCCGCCACCGTCGGCGGAAATCTTCTGCAACGGACGCGCTGCGCGTATTTCTACGACACCGCCAGCCGCTGCAACAAGCGCGAGGCCGGCAGCGGCTGTGATGCTCGCGGTGGTGAGAACCGCACCCACGCGGTGCTCGGCTGGAGCGAGAACTGCATCGCCACGCATCCATCGGACTTCTGCGTGCCGCTGGTTGCGCTTGACGCCATCGTCGAGATCGAGGGCAAGAACGGCCGGCGCGAGATTGCGCTCGACGAACTGCATCGCCTGCCCGGCGACATGCCGGAGCGGGACTCGACGCTCGAGCCCGGCGACCTGATTGTCGCGGTCCGCCTGCCGCCTGCGGCGCGCGGCTTTGCCGCACATGCGCGGTATCTCAAGCTTCGTGATCGCACGTCCTACGCTTTCGCCGTGGTCGCGGCCGCGGCTGCGTTGCGAATCGAGAACGGCAAGATCGGCGAAGCGCGGCTTGCACTCGGCGGCGTCGCAGCAAAACCGTGGCGCGCCCGTGCCGCGGAAGACGTCCTCAAGGATGCCGCGCCCACCGCAGATGTCTTCCAGGAAGCCGCATGGCGCGCGCTGACGGGCGCAAAGCCGTCCGGCGATAACGCCTTCAAGATCGAGCTCGCGCGCCGCATCGTCGTGCGCGCGCTGACCCTCGCTGCCGCCGGTACGCCGGCGCGCATGCCGGCCCTGCCCGCCTCTCCCTTTGCCTCGTCCGGAGCCATCCATGCCTGAGCTCAACCTCACCAGCGCGCCCACCCATCTGCGCCACGGCTCGAATATCGGCCAGCCGCTGACCCGCCGTGACGGCATCCTCAAGGTCAAGGGGCAGGCGACCTACGCCGCCGACAATCACCCGCCGGGTATGCTGTTTGCGGTCATGGCGGTCTCCGGCATCGCGCGTGGTCGCGTGACCTCGCTCGATGTCAGCGCTGCCAGGCGTCATCCCGGCGTCGTCGACGTCATGACACCAGACCACAAGCCTCAGCTCGCGATCGATCCGGAGATCAAGAGCAATCCGTTCGTGTTCCGGATGGAGGTGTTGCAGAGCGACGAGGTCCGCTACGCCAACCAGCCCATCGCCGTCGTGATCGCCGAGACGCTGGAGGCAGCGACGGAAGGCGCGGTGCTGCTGGCGCCGCGCTACGAGACGCTCCCTGCACTCGTCGGCCTGGATGCCGGCGAGAGCTTCGTGCCGCCCGCCGTCGGTGTCGGCAAGCCTGCCGAAAATCACCGCGGCGACGTCGAGGCAGGCCTGGCCTCGGCCGAGAAACAGATCGACGCGATTTATGAGACACCGCCGCAATATCACAATGCGATGGAGCCGCATGCCATCGTCGCCGCCTGGGACGGCGACAGTCTGCAGATCGACATGCCGACCCAGGGTCTCAGGCTGTCGCTTGCGCGCGTTGCCGAATTGTTCGGTATCAGCCACGACAAGATCCACATCCGCAGCCCCTTTCTCGGTGGCGGATTCGGCTCGAAGGGATACATGGCCGGCCCGCAAGTCCTCGGCATCATGGCCGCAAAGCTGGTCGGCAGGCCGGTCAAACTTGTGCTGAGCCGTGAGCAGATGTATGGCCCGGTCGGCCATCGCGCGCCGACGCGTCAGCGGTTGCGTATCGGCACCGACGGCGAAGGACGTCTCACCGCCCTCGATCACCACGCCAGAACCGTATCGAGCACGTTCGACGACTTTTACGAGCCCGCAGCCGACGCCTCGCACACGCTTTACGCGGCTCCTGCGATCCGCACTTCGCACGATGCCGTGCGCGTCAACACCGGCACGCCGCTGTTCATGCGCGCGCCCGGCGAGGCGACCGGATCGATCGCACTCGAAAGCGCGATCGACGAGATGGCCTGGACCTGCGGCATCGATCCGCTCGCCTTCCGCCTGAAGAACTATGCCGAGGTCGAGCCGATGACTGGCAAACCCTTCTCCTCCAAGGCGCTGCGTGCCTGCTACGAGCAGGGCGCAGCGCGCTTCGGCTGGTCAAAACGGTCGCTGCAGCCACGTCGGATGCGTGACGATTCCGGCTTCCTGGTTGGTTGGGGCGTGGGTACTGCGACCTTCCCGGCGCTGATGTTCCAGGCCGAAGCGCGCGCGGCGATCCGCCGCGATGGTCGCGGCGCGATGGAGATCGGCGCGCACGACATGGGGCAAGGCGCCTGGACGGCGCTCGCCCAGATCGCAGCCGACGCGGTCGGCCTCGATATTGACCGCGTCGAGTTCAGGGCGGGTACATCAGATCTGCCGGATGCCGGCATTGCCGGCGGCTCGGCGCACACGGCGACCGCCGGTGCTGCGATCCACAGTGCGGGCGCGGCCGTCATCGCCAAGCTTGCCGATCTCGCAACGGGTGACGAGCGGTCACCGTTGTTCGGCGCCGGCAATGCCGGCGTGATTGCGCGCGACGGCAGACTGGTCCGCCGCGACGACGAAAGCCGCGGTGAGAGCTACGTCGAGATCCTCGCGCGGGCAGGCCTCGCCGAGGTCGAAGCGCGCGGCACCGGCGCTCCGAATCCCGCGGCGATGGGGGAATATGCGATGCACGCCCACGGCGCGGTGTTCGCAGAGGTGAAGGTCGATCCCGACCTCGGTCAGATCCGCGTCACGCGGATGGTCGGCGCGTTCGCTGCAGGACGCATCGTCAATCCGCATCTGGTGAAAAGCCAGCTCTTCGGCGGCATGATCTGGGGCATCTCCTTCGCGCTGCACGAGGCAGCCATCACCGACCGCCGTAGCGGGCGGATCATGAATGCCAATCTCGGCGAGTACCACATCCCGGTGAATGCCGACGTTCCGCCGCTCGACGTGATCACGGTCGAGGAGCACGACCCGCACGTGAATGCGCTCGGCATCAAGGGTGTCGGCGAGATCGGCATCACAGGCAGCGCCGGCGCGGTCGCCAACGCCGTCTGGCACGCGACCGGCATACGTGTCCGCCGCTTCCCGATCCGGATCGAGGAGTTGCTGAAATAGCCCTGATGCTCAACACGCTGCCGCGTGCTGCGGCAGCATCATCATGCCCTGCATCCCGCAGACTGCTGCTCGACGCAGCGGCCTCGCATACAGATTGACGCCTTCGCCGGTCGAGAGCGGCTGGTCTGCTTGCCGTCATGCCGGGACACGCGCTTGCGCGTGGACCCGGAATCCCGAGCTTGTTGGACGAAATTCTCTGGTGCGCAATCGCGCACCAGAGTTCGCGCTCGCGCGCGCCCCGGAATGACCGTCGAATCAGCTTTCAGTCGATCGCGGCGACCACTTCGACTTCGATCATCCAGCCGGGCTGCGCCAGACGGCTGACGTAAACCAGCGTGCTGGCGGGCGGGGTACCGCTGCCGAAGTAGCGGCCGCGGATCGCCCGCATCTTCGGCACATCTGCCGGATCGACGGCGGCGACGATATAGGTGTTCATCTTGACGATGTCGGCCATCGTCGCACCGGCGGCCTCGACGGCCAGCTTGACATTGGCGAATACGCGCTCGGCCTGCGCCGCGAAATCGCCCTCGCCGACCAGCTTGCCGGATGCATCGCTCGACACCTGGCCTGCGATATAGACCAGCGTGCCTTTGCTGAACTTCGCAACATGCGAATAGCCGGTCGGCGGCGGCAACGTCGCCGGGCTGAAAATCTCCTTCATAACAACCTCCCATTCATTTCCCGCCAGAACGAGCGGCCAATCCTGGTAGCCACTTCGCCCCGGCACACTCCGATATCCTCCAACTCGCGATCGCTCATGGCAGCGAGCCGGCGCTGGTCGCGGCTGTTCTGCCGCCACGCCGCTACCAGCATCAGCATCGATCGGGCGATTGCAAGCGGGGAAATCGGGAACGGCCGCCGCTGCCGGCGGCCTTCTACGCTTACACTGCTCAATGCGTCAGCCCGCCGCCAGTTTGCGCTCTTGCGGAAACGGCCCAAGCACGCGCTCGACCATCGCGGAGTCGCAATACTCCTTGATCAGCTTGATCTTGCCGTTCTCGATCCGCCATACCATGCAATACTGGTTGTCGTAGCGGAGCCCCGCCTTGGTGACATTGTCGCCGCGAGCTTCCACCACCACGGTGTCGCCCTCGGCGATGAAGTTGAACGCCACCGTGCGCGGCCGCACCGCGAAATGCGAACGGAAATGACCCATCAGGCCGTTGAGGATGGCGTCCTTGCCCTTGAACTCGTGCGACCACGAATATTCCCCGGTGACGATCCAGCTTGCGTCATCGGCGAGGTTGTCGGCGAAGGTGGTGCCGCTGCGGCTCGCGGCGTCGGCATAGACCTGCTGCACCAGTTTCTTGTTGGCTTCCGTGCTCATTGCATTCTCCATGAATGGTCCTGCCAATCATGGCGCCTGCGGCCGCATTCTTCCAATCGATATGGGATATGATATATATTCGTTCAATGAATTTGAATTCACTTGACCTCAATCTGCTGGTCGCGCTCGACGCCCTGCTCCGCGAAGCGAGCGTCAGCCGCGCGGCGATGCGGATCGGACTGTCGCAGCCGGCCACGAGCCACGCGCTGCAGCGGCTGCGCGAGCTGATCGGCGACCCGCTCCTGGTGCGTACCGGCGCGCGCATGGAGCTCACTCCACGGGCGCAGGCCCTGCGCAGCCCGCTGGCGCAGGCGCTCGACCAGGTGCGAGGCCTGTTCACGCGCGATGAATTCGACGCCGCGCGGAGCGAGCGACATTTCCGCCTGATGATGCCCGACCTCGCTGTCGAACTGCTGATGCCGCCGCTGATGGCAAAGGTGACGAAACTCGCGCCGAACGTCACCATCGACGTGGTGCCGTGGCGGGGGCCGGCGATCTTCACGGCGGAATTCGCCCGCACCATCGACCTCGTGATCTCGATCGGGGACGCCTTCAAGGGGTTTCACCGCCAGCGGCTCTATACCGATAGCGACGCGCTCGCGGTGCGGCGCGGTCATCCCGCAGCCAGCCGGTTGAAGAAGAAGGAGACGTTCCTCGCGGCGCGGCACGTTGCCGTCGTGATCCGCGGCCAGAACCAGGACCTGATCGACGTCTGGCTGCGGCCCAACGGCATCGAGCGGCGCATCGCGCTGGTCGTGCCCGGCTATATCGAGGCGCTGCATGTCGCCGCACGCACCGACCTCGTCGCCTTCGTGCCCCGCCGCCTGATCGCGGCGCTGGAAAAACAGCTGTTGCTGCAGGCGGTCAGCCCGCCATTCGATCCCGGGATCGACGAGCAATATCTGTTCTATCCGACCCGCGCCCAGATGGACCCGGGCTCGATCTGGCTGCGCAACCTCATGCTCGGCATCGGCCGCGAGATGGAGCGCGGGAGGATGAGCGCGCCATAGCCGTCCCGGCGAACGGGACGACAACCTCAAGCCTCTTGTTCCGCCAGCACCGTTGCTACCGCAGGCCGATCCTCCATCCGCTTGCGGTGCGCAACGACCTTCGGCAGCTTTGACAGATCGACGCCGTCGCCCTCGAGCCATCCCGAGATGGTGTAGAGATAGGGATCGCAGATCGTGTACTGCTCGCCCATCACCCACGGCCCTTTCAATATATCGCGCTCGATCAGCGCAAAGCAGGCCGTCATCGACTCCGGCACCTTGCGCTTCATGTCGGCGAACGAACTCTCCTCGGTGGCCCAGCGATAGCCGCGCCCCTTGTGCGCATGCGCCACATGCACGGTGGAGCAGAGATAGCTGTTGATCGACTGCACCTGCGCAAAGGCGAAGGGGTCCTCCGGCGCGAGCTTCGCATTGGGAAAGCTCTGCGCAAGGAACGCAAGGATCGCCGGGGTCTCGGTCAGCACGCCGTTGTCCGTTACCAGCGCCGGCACGCGGCCCTTCGGATTGATCTTGAGATATTCCGGGCTGTTCTGTTGGTTGGTCTTGAAGTCGAGCCGCTCGGCGCTGTAGGGCGCGCCGGCCTCTTCGAGCGCGATATGCGAGGCGAGCGCGCAAGTCCCGGGAGCATAATAGAGCTTGAACATGTCGGTCCTCACTGGAAAAGCCGCGGCAGGTTAACGGGGGCGCCTGCCGCCGTCCACCCGCGCCAAACGCTGCTTTTTCGCGGTTGCCCAACAGCTTGATCCCGTGTCATGACCATGGCCAATAACGGGGACCTATCATGACCATACTCATCGCGGGCGGCGGCATCGGCGGGCTGACGCTGGCGCTCAGCCTGCACCAGATCGGCGTTCCCGCGCGCGTGTTCGAGAGCGTGAGCGAATTGAAGCCGCTCGGCGTCGGCATCAACGTGCTGCCGCACGCGGTGCGCGAGCTGATCGAGCTCGGGCTTCATGACCGCCTCGACGCCGCCGGCGTGCGCACGCGGGAACTCGCCTATTTCTCCAAGCACGGCAAGCCGATCTGGAGCGAGCCGCGCGGGCTGGAAGCCGGTTACAAATGGCCGCAATTCTCGATTCATCG
>JAEZEU010000447.1 GCA_023432885.1 Pseudomonadota bacterium
GGGGACAGAACCCGGCTATGGTGACGAGCTTCGCGGACGGCTCCAAGATCAGCTTCGAGCAGAGCATCGTTGCGAACGCGACCGGGTTCAAGGTGCTCTCCCGCGGCATGTCACGCGGCCTGCAGTATACAGGCGATGTTCTCAAGATCGGTGAGTTGTATGACCTCGACGAACTCCGCAGGCTTGGCGGCGCGATCGATTATGTGGTCGGACCGCCGCTGACCAAGGTCTATTGCCTGGCCGAGCATCCCGACCCAAAGCAACAACACTACCTCAATCTATACAAGATGGGGCCCGGTCCACTCTATTCGTTCTTCATTCCCTATCATCTAGTGCATTTTGAAGCGCCGAACGCGATTGCGCGCGCGGCGCTGTTCCGTGATCCGACCACCAAGCCGATCGGCGGGCCCGTTGTCGAAGTCTGTGCCGTCGCCAAGCGCGATCTCAAGGCCGGCGAGACGCTCGACGATTACGGAATGTACATGACCTATGGAGAGGCGGTGAACAGCGAGGAAATGTGTACTGGCCGCTATTTACCCGAAGGCCTGGTGCAAGGTTGCCGGTTGAAGCGCGGCATGACCAAGGATGCCGTAATCACCTATGACGACGTAACGTTGCCGGCTGGACGCCTAGCGGATCGGCTTCGGGCGGAGCAGTACCGCAAGTTCCGAGCTGAGACCTGGCTCGACGAGCTATTGGCTGCGCCAGTCGCTTCTGAACAATCGGCAGCCTAGGCTGGCACGTATGCTTTGCCTGACTTTAATGTTCGACTATTGGCTCACGCCCGGTTTGCCTCCAAGGGCCGGAGCGTCGCGCATCGTCTAAAGACTTCCCCCGCGTCACTCGTCCGATCATTGCGCCGGCAAGGCTGCCGCGGCGTTCCTCTACTCGCACCGGAGCCGAGCGACGACAGCAGGCTCCAAAACCCTTCCGCAGCTTTCAGCCAATCTGGAATCGGATGCAGTGTCACTGAGTTGAAGCCTTCACCACGAGTCAGCACCTGGCTAGCCGGTCGATCCCACGATTCCAGGTACATAGGAACCTATCCCGTCTGCCACCCTTGACCTGCTCCAGGGAGTGACGGCAGTTCAGATGGAAGAGAAATCGGAATCCGCCACATTCAATCCAGCCTCCAAGGTGGAAGGCCTCTCCAAACGGCAGGCCGACGAAATCAAGGCACGCAGCAGGCCCAACGCCGCGCTGATCCATGAAACCATCCGCGCCGAAGGGGAAAACGAGCTTGAGCGGCACTGGTGGGCCATTCTGTTGTCCGGCTTCGCCGCAGGTCTGTCCATCGCTCTTTCGCTTATCGTCCAGGGCGAATTTCACACTTTCATTTCGGATGGATCCGTGCGCCGACTGGTTGCGCCATTGGGCTATTCGATCGGCTTCCTCGTCGTCGTCCTGGGCCGCCAACAGCTCTTTACAGAGAATACGCTGACACCGATCCTTCCCTTGCTTCATCATCGCGACCGGAGAACGCTGCTTAACGTGCTCAGGTTATGGGGACTGGTACTACTGTCCAACATCGCTGGCACGTGGGTCGCCGCGTTCGCGCTCGCCCACGGCAACGCCTTCGAGAAACCCGTATGGGACGCCTTCGTTGAGATCAGCCGACGCACGGTGGAGCATGGCTTTCCGGAAACCGTTTTTCGAGGCGTTCTCGCCGGCTGGCTGATCGCCCTGATGATGTGGTTGTTGCCGGCAGCAAATGGCTCGCGCCCTCTTCTTATTATCATCATGACCTATATTCTCGCCCTGTGCGAATTCTCTCACATCATTGCTGGCTCGGTAGACTGTGCATTCCTGGTGCAGATCGGCAAAGCCTCCATGTCCCAATACCTGGTGGAATTCTTCGTACCAACCCTTATAGGGAACGTGCTCGGAGGCACGACATTGGTCGCCTTGCTGAACTATGGCCAAGTCGCCGCCGAACTGGATGCAGCAGAGCAAGATTGACCGGGTTGCGCTGCATCGCCCCAGCCCAGCGCAGACCAAAGGCACGCATGTTTGATTTGCGGACGCCCGGTGTGGCCGCGCGCACATTTGCGCATCGCCCTGAGCCTCTCGCGCGCGAATGCAGAGGCGAACGAAATTCAGCCGCACTTGTCTCGGGCGTATTGGGAGATCCCGATTGCCTGTCGCGGACAGTCACCAGCGGGGGATCGGTGTTCCATCTGCACTTGAGCACGACAACGGTTGTCGCTCGAAGACACAAACCAACAGGTCGAGCAAGACGCGGGCGGATTTCCCTCAAAAGGAACCACTAACGAGCCGCCGTATTGGTCAGCAGTGGCATCCCCCACAACAGGAGCGATCAATGGCCAAACCCAGAACTGGCGATCCCCGCGAAGCCCCCGACGACGATCCGCGAAAGCAAACGGACTGGCCAACACACAAGCAAACGGATGAACCCTGGAAAGGCAATCCGGAGAAGGACCAGATCAGCCCCGACCGGCCTGACATAGATTTGGAAAAATGGCACGAGTCCGGAACCCACTAAGCTTGGCAGCCCGCGGGCCGAAAGCGCGCTCGGCTCCTTTGTGTCGCGGCCGAGAGATGGAACGAGTACCCGGTCTCAACGTTCGCTCCGGGAGAGCCTTGGTTCGGAAGAAGCGGGAGAATCTACATGAAGGCGCTGGTCTGGCGCGGGACTGAGAACATCAGGTGCGAGAGCGTCCCCGATCCAACAATCGAAGACGATCGCGACGCGATCATCAAGGTCACGAGTTGCGCCATCTGCGGCTCGGATTTGCATCTGTTCGACCATTTCATGCCCGGCATGGAATCCGGCGATATCATGGGCCATGAGACGATGGGCGAGGTCGTGGAAGTCGGCGCCGGGGCCAAGCACGCGCTCAAGGTAGGTGACCGCGTCGTCATTCCATTCACGATCATCTGCGGTGAGTGCGAGCAATGCCGACGGGGCAATTTCTCCGTCTGCGAGCGGAGTAATCGCAACAAGCAGGTGGCAGACAAGGTCTTCGGACACACTACCGCGGGATTGTTCGGCTATACGCATCTCACCGGCGGATATTCCGGCGGCCAGGCGGAATATCTGCGGGTACCCTTCGCGGACAAAACGCACATCAAGGTCCCGGACGGATTGCCCGACGAGAAGCTTCTCTTTCTGTCGGACATCTTGCCGACCGGATGGCAAGCCGCGGTCAAGTGCGACATTCAGCCGACGGACACCGTGGCCATCTGGGGCTGCGGCCCGGTCGGGCAAATGACCATCCGAAGCGCCGTGCTGCTCGGCGCAAAGCAGGTGATCGCCATTGATCGCCTGCCCGAGCGGCTCTCGATGGCGAAAGCCGGCGGTGCCATCACGATCAATTTCGAGGAAGAAAGCGTCGTTGAGCGCCTCAACGAACTCACTGCTGGAAAGGGGCCTGAGAAGTGCATCGACGCAGTGGGACTTGAAGCACATGCGACGGCCACGCTCGATTCCATGTACGATCGGGCGAAGCAGGTAATGATGCTGGAAACCGATCGGCCTCACGTATTGCGGGAAATGATGTATGTGTGCCGGCCTGCCGGCGTGCTCTCGGTGCCGGGGGTCTACGGTGGTCTCCTCGACAAGCTGCCGTTCGGCGCGGTCATGAACAAGGGATTGACCATCCGCACCGGTCAAACGCATGTAAACCGCTGGACCGATGATTTGCTGAATCGCATCCTTGAAAACCAGATCGATCCTTCATTCGTGATCACGCATAAAGAGCCTCTGGAGCGTGGTCCGGAGATGTACAAGACGTTCCGGGACAAGCAGGACGGCTGCATCAAGGTGGTCCTGACACCCAATGGGTCGCTCCATGCCTAGTGTCGTTCAACAGACCGCCCTGTCCGGCCGCTCGCAATCCGGAGCAGACCGCATCGCGGTCAAGCTTGGCTATCTTTCGCTGGCACTTGGTGTTGCGGAGGTCATAGCGCCTCGCGCAATCTGCCGGGCTCTGGGAATGCGTGGCACGGAATCGCTTGTTCGGGCGTATGGCGCGCGTGAAATAGCCAATGGCGTTGCGATCCTGTCGAGCGCCGACCCCGAGCCGTGGGTCTGGGCTCGTGTGGCCGGAGATCTGGCCGACATAGCAACGGTCTCCACTGCCATCCGTCCGGAGAACCGCAAGCGCGAGAATAGCGTCTTCGCACTCGCAGGATTGCTTGCGGTAACGGCGATCGACGTCGCTTGCGCGAGGGCACTCAACTCAGAGAAGGGGAATCGAAAGACGGCGGTCACCGACTACGGTGATCGCAGCGGCTATCCACAAGGCCTGAGAGCCGCGCGAGGAGCGGCGAAGAGTTTCAGGGTGCCGAATGACATGAAGATCCCTGCGCCCCTGAGACCATACGCATGAGCACCGAACGATCGCACGCTCGCTCCCGATAAGGCTACGTATCCTTAGCCATGAAGCCCAGGCTGGCGCTGCCTAAGGCCAGCCGGGCGAACCTGCTACTCGTCCAAAATCTCAAAAAACTCCTCCACCCGCTCGAACGGCTTCTCGTTCCCCTTGCCGGCATACACTACGCGGTCGCCCTCGCGCTCCAGCAGTTTCGATTTGGACCTGCGCATTCGGCCGGGCAGGAACGTCGCCGCGATGGCTTCTGGCCCGACGTCAAGTCTCACGATACCCCGACGCTTGCAATCAAGCCTGAGTCGCGCCGCCGCGAAGAAATCGCGCCCCGCAGGCGGCAGTTTGCCGAAACGTCGCGCTGTTTCCTCTTCCAAATACTCCAGATCGTCTTCGCTGCAACATCTCGCAGCACGGCCATAGATTTCAAGCCTGACGGTTTCCGACTGCACATAGTTCGTAGGCAGCATATCCGGCAGCGGCAGATTCAAATCCGGCACCCAGAGCTCGGCCCTGTCATTGGTCCTTTCCGAGGCCTGTTTCAGCAGGTGACTATAGAGCACCGGCCCGAAGACCTGCACATGGCCAGACTGCCGGTCCGAGAAGAGGTCTCCAGCTCCCCTGAGGTCGAGATCTCGTTCGCTGATGGCGAAGCCCGCGCCTGGTTTGCTGAACTCTTCTAACACGGCGAGGCGCTTTTCGGATTGCTCCGAATTCGACTCGGTCAGCAGATGCGCGAAGGCTCGCGTTCCGCTTCGTCCCACGCGTCCCCTGAGTTGATGGAGCTGCGCCAGTCCGAACTTTTCGGGCCAGCAGACGACGATGGTATTTGCCCGAGGAATGTCGAGCCCGCTCTCGACGATATTGGTGGCCAGCAGAACGTCTGCCTCTCCTTCGACGAAGCTCATCATCCGATCGTCGATCTCGTCAGCGCGCAGCTTGCCATGAACACAGACGATGCGGAGATCAGGGGCTGCGGATTTCACCCGCGCCAGCATCGGCTCCAGATCCTGAATGCGAGGGCAGATCAGGAAGCTTTGGCCGTGACGCCTTTGCTCGCGCAGCAATGCAGATGCGATGGCAGCGTCCGATAACGGGGCGATCCTGGTGACGACAGGTAGCCGATGAACAGGCGGCGTTGCGATGACGCTGAGCTCCCTGAAACCCGCGAGGCCTGCCGCCAGGGTGCGCGGTATCGGCGTGGCGCTCATCCAAAGCGTATGGACCCCTTTCGCCAGGGACGAAAGTTTCTCCTTCTCCGCCGCCCCGAAGTGCTGTTCCTCATCGATGATGACTAGCCCCAGGTCGGCAAAGCTCACGTCCTTCGAAGCAAGAGCCTGCGTGCCGACCACGACCTTCAGCTTCCCGCGGCGCAGCCCTTCCTTCACCTCCCTCGCTTCCGGAGCCGAAGCGACCCGCGACAAACTTCCGACTTCGATACCGAGCGGAGCGAATCGTTTGCGGAAGGTCGCGACGTGCTGCCTGGCCAAGACGGTCGTCGGCACGGCGATGGCGACCTGTTTTCCCGCTAGTGCCACGGCCGCCGCAGCCCGCAGAGCGACCTCGGTCTTGCCGAAGCCGACGTCGCCGCAGACGACCCGATCCATGGGATGACCGGATGCGAGATCGTCCAGGACATCCTGAATGGCCTTCCCCTGGTCAACCGTGGTGAAATACGGAAAGCGCGCGACGAATCTCTCGTAGGCCGGACCTGAAACCACCAGCTTGGGGGCGCGGCGGCGACGTCGCTGCGCGATATGTTTGGCGAGCTTCTTGGCCGCGGTTTGAATTTCCCGCTCTGCTTCGCCGCGTCTGTGCCACCACGTGCTTCCGTCCGCCTTGTCCAATGTCAGCTTGCCGACCTCCGCCGCGTAAGGCCAGATCAGGGCGAGGTCTGCCGGCGGAACGAGAATGGCATCGTCTCCCGCAAACTCGAGTCTGACCATCTCGCGTGATGCTGCCAGGCCCATCTCGACGCGTTGCAAGCCGACCAGCAAGGCCAGCCCTCGCTGCAGATGAACGACGACCGATCCCCGCTCTGGCACATCCGGATGATCGAAGGCCGCTGTCCAGGTTCTGGTCGTCGGCTGCGGGTGGTGGGCTCTGCTCCCGAGCACATCGGACGACGTTACGACGACGAGAGGCTTCCGGCCGACAGCGACGAAGCCGGCGTCGAAATCTGCCAACAGAGCGCCCTCACGACTTCGAGCGGATTTTGCCTCGTCCCAGCCGCCGAAACGCTGCGCCCTGATCCCGCTCATACGCTCCATGGCGCGCAGGTCGTCTTCCACCGCCGCAACGAAGAGCAATCGCGATCCGGCACGCTGCGTATCGGCGACGAACGCGCGGAGAGCCTTCCTGGGCGCTGCTACCTTCGAGAAATCGGGCGTGGCCGCGAAATTTGCCTTGCGAGGAAGCACGCTCATGCGCTTCATCAGATTCTTCCAGTCCCCTCGCCCCAAATACTCGCGCTCCGCTTCCTTGCGCCCGGCCGCCTCCTCTATCGTGCTCAGCCAATTGTCGGCATGACCTGGAATTCCCGCGTCCGCGATCCATCGCGCTCGCCCGCAGTAGTCCGATAGCCTCGCCCGCTGTCCCCGCTTGCCCCGGAATGCAAGACGCTCGGACATGGGATCGACGAGCAATTCCTTGACCTCGAACACGGCATCGTACTCTCCCGGGTCGACGGCCACGATCTTGCGGATCAAGCCGCCGGAATGCTCGACTCTGAACGGACCAAGAGCACCCGCGGGAAAAATCTCGAAAGTCTTGCCATGAAAGAGGGCCGTACCCGGATATTCCGCCTCTTCGTCCAGGTCGTATCCCAACCCCTCGAGACGGGTCTTGAGATCCTGCTCGGCATACTTCGCACCAACCTTCACGCTTATGCTGATGCGTCCCCAGCTCGTCGGAAGCGGAAGCCGCTCCATGATCGCCTCGGCCGTCGAGACCAGGAACACGGGTCCCTTCTTCTTCGCAAGACGCCGCAACACCGAGCTCCGCCTGCCGGCGATCTCTCGGGACGGCTCCAGTCCATCGAATGGCAAGGTGTTGAGCCTCGGAAACACCAGCACATCGAGCAAACGGTCGAGCGAATGGAGTACGCTACCGACCCGTTCCGCCCTGTTCTCGTCTTCGGCAAGAAATACGATGCCGTCGCCGCCAAACTTCCTCCAATGTTCGAGGAGATGGACGGCCAACATGCCAAGCGGCGACGAAGACGA
>JAEZEU010000462.1 GCA_023432885.1 Pseudomonadota bacterium
TCAGCCAACGACGGCTCGACAACGCCAAAGCCCTGATCGTGGCCGGGCGCACACCGCTTGAAAGGATTGCGTTTGATGCCCGGTTTTCCTCGCAATCCAGCTTCACCCGGGCCTTTCGGCGGGCGACAGGCATGACGCCTGGCGAGTATCGGCGAGCATCACGATAGAGTCGTCTCGTCACCGTTGACAACTCTAGTGTTAGCAGACGCCTCATGCACTGGCACGTTGACCCGATACATTGCGTGCCAAAATCCTCCATACATTCGGACTCCGCAAGCACGGTCAAAACAACCGCAATCCAGGTAAAGACCGGGCGATCCTCCGCGACTATCAGATCATGCCAGACACGAGCTGCACGCCAATCGGATTCCGGCTGCAGCCTCAAGTGAAGGAAGCGATCAATGAGGCCTAATGTAGAACACGTAATTTTGCCTCCCGCGATGGCGCAGTCCCCGATGGTCACGATGGCGCACACTCGGGAGACCTGCCGAAGTCCGAGCATTTGTCTCAGGGGCGTTCGATGAACGGCTATCCGCATCAAGCCGGCCACAGCGCCACCGCCGTCGGCGACTCCGCTCGGAGCGCTGCATGAGCGAGGAACTTCACCAATTGAGGGTGACGATCCCTCCCCCTCATGAGCGCGAATTGCCGGGTAGCGAGCTATCGGGTGGTTTCGCGTTGCCCCGTCTAGCAGACGACTGGAATCGCAGCCCGCTGTCTGCGCCTCGGTTATGGATCTGCGGCGCGTGCGTCCTCGCTCTTGCTTCACTCCTTTGTCTTCTAGTGAGCCTCAATTATCCGACGACGGCTTTTGCGCTCCTGATTATCATTGCTATTCTCGCGCTCTTCGGCAACCTTATCTCGTCGCTGGCCTTCTCCGTCGCGGCGATGATTTGCCTCGGCTACTTCTTCGTACAGCCTACCTTCTCGTTCGATGTAAGCAATCTCCAGGACAAGGCGGCTCTAGCCGCCTTTCTGATCAGTTCATTGCTGGTGTCGAGCTTGATCTTGCGGGTGCGCAGGCTGGGAGTAATCCATCAAGAGCAGGCCCAACTACTCGACTTGACCACGGACGCCATAATCGTACGCGATGCGAATGATCGCATTACCTACTGGAATCGGGGCGCCGAGGAACTCTACGGTTGGAAACGCGCAGAGGCCATTGGCAATGTCGAGCATCTCCTGCTGCGCACCGTATTTCCAGCGCCTATTGCAGAACTCAAGCAGACGCTGTTGCGGACAGGACGGTGGGAGGGCGAACTCATCCACACGACGCGCAGCGGAGCACAGGTGTCCGTACTCAGCCGCTGGTCGACAAATCAAGGCGAGCCGAGCTTTGGCATACTCGAAAGCAACACCGATGTGACGCAGCGCCGCCTTGCCGACGAGGCCGCGCGGCGAAGTGAGGCGTTTTACCTGGCCGAAGCCCAGCAGCTAAGCAATACCGGCAGCTTTGGCTGGGATATCGCGACAGATGAACTCATCTGGTCTGCAGAGACATTCAGAATATTCGAGCTGGAGTCGTCGTCAACACCATCAATCGACTTCGTGCTCCAACGCATTCACCCTGATGATCTTGATGTCGTGCGAAAAACGTTCGATGGCGCGAAAACAGCGGGGCGATCATTCTCGCTCGAACATCGATTGCTCATGCCTGATCAAACGGTCAAGTTTGTCAAAGTGGTCACGCACGCAATGACAAATCACAAGGGGCACCTGGAGTTTATCGGCGCGGTGATGGATATCAGTGCCCAGAAACGCGACCATGCCGAACTCCAGCGAAGCGAACAGCGCTACCGCCACCTTTTTACCCGTATGCCGATCGCCCTCCGGCAACTCGACGCTACCCGCCTGGTTCAACTATTCAAAGCACTGCGACAAGATGGCGTCACCGATCTTGGCGCCTACCTCGACGAGAATCCGGGATTTCTCACGACCTGCATGGAAGCGCTCACATTCCATGAAGCAAATGAGCACGCCATTCGAATGTTCGGCGGCACTTCGGGCCAAACGCTAGAGCCCTCCCTCGTTCGCACATGGCAGGCTCGACCCGATACCTTCCGACGGGCCATGGAATCGCGTTTCCGTGGCGAGCCCAGCTTTGAGGAAGAAACCAGAATGGTCACCTGGGACGGCCGCGTGATCGACGTCCTTTTCATCACCGCCCGCGTTGGCCCTATCGATGATTTCGACATCAGCCTCGTCGGCACCATTGACATCTCCGAGCGAGTCCGGGCGCGAGAGACAGTCCGCAAGCTTCAAGCCGAATTTGCCCATGCTGCGCGCATCTCGATTCTGGGAGAACTTGCGGCTTCGATAGCTCATGAGATCAATCAACCGCTTGCCGCGATCCGCACCCACGGCGACGCCGGCCTGCGCTGGCTCAACCGACCCGCCCCAAACCTTGCTGAGGTGCAGCTTTCGATCAGCGGCATGGTGGCAAGCGCGGTGCGCGCGACCGATATCGTCGCGCGAATTCGAGACATGGCCACCGGGAAATCAACGGAGCGAGCGCTTCTATGCATAGACGACGTGATCGCGGAAGCGCTGGTTTTTCTGCATCACGAAAGTCAGTCGCGCGGCACGACCGTGGTGCATCACCGCAGTCCGGCAGCGGTCACAGTGTTTGGTGACCGCATCCAGCTTCAGCAGGTCATCGTCAATCTGGCAATCAACTCGATCCAGGCGATGGAAGCGGCCGGGTCTTCCCATCGCAGAATCACAATCCGAACCACGCAATCTCCGGGCACAGTGCACATTACGTTGTTGGATAGCGGTCCCGGCATCAAACCCGAACATCTCGATCGCGTGTTTGAGAGCTTCTTTACCACGAAGAAGGACGGAATGGGCATGGGTCTCCCTATCTGCAGGTCCATCATCGAAGCCCATGGCGGCAAGATCATTGCTGCGAACGATGATGCAGAAAAAGGCGCGAAGTTCTGCATCACTTTGGCCACTGCAATGGAATGATGACCTCTGCATATTGGCTGAGAAAGGCCCTGCAATTTGCGATTCGCGATCGGTTCCCGGCCGGCTCGAAAAGAGCTGACGCGAGCCGCGCTTTTCTCACATCCGCGACACGTTCGACGTTACAATGGGTTGACTGCCCTCGACAGCCGACTCCTGGACATAGATGGCGCTTCTACGCTTGCTATCCTCGCCGGCGTGTGGCGGCCTCGCCGACGCTTTGACCGCGCCAGATTCATCGACCTGTTGCGCATGGGGGTCGTGACGCCACTCCCACCAGATTGAGAGTTGGGCCGCGATAAGCTTACGGGTCCGTGATCGCACCCCGCTTCACGCGCATCGGAACCATTGGGTTTGATCAATTTGCGGCGATTTCGAAAGAAGCGGCTCGTGCTGACAGGCACTCTTCTCCGAAAGTTGGCGTGAAACTGCAGTGGCCGACGCCCGGCCTGCGTCGCGAGCAACAAACGACAAAAGGACTGTACGCGATGCATAAGCCCGCGATTCATCAATCCAGTATCTTCGCCCGCCTTAACGTACTGAGAGCCTGCTCATGCCGATAGGTCAGTACCTTGTCTGGGTGGGAAGCGTTCTTCTCATGGCGCTATTTGGCGCCTATTGGTGGCTTCCGGATCCCGTTAGTCATTCGTATGATGCAACTCCTCCTAGTGAGAGGGTCAATCTGCGCATTCGTTCAAACGACCGATGGCCGGAACGGGTGGTGTTCGACACCGCGCACTCGGGAGTGCCGCTCGCCGCCGGGGTTCGACCCGAACTGAACATCATCCCGA
>JAEZEU010000468.1 GCA_023432885.1 Pseudomonadota bacterium
GTCCGGAACTGCCGCTGCAGCGCGCGGGCCGACAGCCCGGCGGCCGCTGCGAGCTCGGCAATGCCGATGTCGCGCTCGATCGCTCCGTGCATGACATCGAGCGCGCGCCGCACGGCGCGCGGCACCACGGCCGCGCCTGACGGCATGCCTGACGAGCTCTCGTCGTGCCCGGTCACCTTTGTTCCCATGGGTTCTGACAAGCACATCATAACCTGATTTGTCTCACCCAGGCCGCCAAAGGTTTCGCCGTTCGGATAGCGGTGGCGCGAATTGGACAGCCGAGAAGGCCTCTCCCGCATACCTATCAGCATAGCGGCGGCGCGCCGCCTTGGTGCGCTGCTGAGGCGCGAATTGAGGAAAGCATTTATGTCAGGTAACCAGCCCGTTCCTGCGACGTCCCGCCACAGGCCATTCTTGGCGTTGCGATGGCCGCACGCCGCGATTCCGGTGATTGCCGCCAGCGCAACGTTCGCGGCCGCCGCGCTCGCCGCGGCCGAACTGCCCGAGGCCATCTCGGCGCCAGGCGAAACCCTGATCGCCACAATGCATGCCGAAGGCGCGCAGCTCTACGAATGCAAGGCCGATCCCGCGGGCAAGCTCGTATGGCAATTCCGCGAGCCGATCGCGGCGCTGCTCGTCGACGGCAAGACGGTCGGCCGTCACTTTGCGGGTCCGAAATGGGAGCTCGACGACGGCAGTAGGGTGGCCGGAAAAGTCATCGCGCGTGCACCCGGCGCAACAGCGGCGGATATCCCGCTGCTGAAGCTTGTTGCGACTTCACAACGCGACCGCGGTCTGCTCGCAGGCGTCAGCACGATCCTGCGCCTCAACACCAGAGGCGGCGTCGCCGAAGGCGACTGCGAGCGCTCCGGGTCGATGCTGAGCGTGCCGTACTCAGCCGACTATGCCTTCTACAGGAAGTCCAAAGCCACGCGTGCTTCCGGCGCGATCCACATCGCCGACGCCGGTCCTCGTGCGCCGGCAGCGCGCGGTCCCGATCGCAACCACCAGCATTGATTTTTACGCCACGTTCCATCCAAAGGAGAGACGACATATGAATATCCAGACACCCGCGACCCCCGACCTCACCGCCGTCAAGGCCAAGCAGCAGGCCACCTGGGCTTCCGGCGACTATGCCATCGTCGGCACCACCCTGCAGATCGTCGGCGAAAATCTCTGCGAGGCCGTCGATCTCAGAAGCAACCAGCGTGTCCTCGACGTTGCCGCCGGCAACGGCAATGCGACGCTCGCCGCCGCGCGCCGCTTCGCGGACGTCGTGTCGACCGATTATGTCGGCTCCCTGCTGGAGCGTGGCCGCGAGCGCGCCCGGGCCGAGCGGTTGCCGGTCGAGTTCCGCGAGGCGGATGCGGAGAACCTGCCGTTTCCGGATGCGAGCTTCGACGTCGTGCTGTCGACCTACGGCGTGATGTTCACCGCGAACCATCCGCGCGCGGCGAGCGAACTCGTCCGTGTCTGCCGTCCCGGCGGCAAGATCGGTCTCGCCAACTGGACGCCCGACGGCTTCATCGGCAATCTGCTCAAGACCGTCGTCAAATTCGTTCCGCCGCCGGCGGGCGTGAAGTCGCCCGTGATGTGGGGCCGCAAGGAATATCTCGAGGAGATCTTCGGCAGCGGCGTCACCATCGCGGCCGAGAGCCGGCATTTCAGCTTCCGCTACAAGTCGCCCGCGCATTTCATCGACATCTTCCGTACCTATTACGGACCGACGCACAAGGCGTTCGGTGCGATCGAGCCTGCCGCGCAGCAACAGCTCCAGGCCGACCTGCTCGCGCTGATCGACAAGTTCAACGTCGCAAAGGACGGCACGCTCGTCATTCCGAGCGAGTATCTCGAAATCGTCATCACCAGGCGGGCCTGATCGATAGGCGACGACAAATGCGAGGACGCGGCGGCCATCCGCCGCGTCCGTTCTGGCAAGAAGAGGTGCACGGAAATGAGCGCCGCAGCCGCCGCCGATCCCGCAAGGGAACATCCCTACGGCTGGGTCATCGTCACTGTAGTGACGATCAGCCTCGCACTCGGATTCGGCGCAGGCGGCGTGGTCTCCGTGCTGATGAAACCGCTCGAGGATGAATTCGGCTGGTTTCGCGCCGACACTTCCATGGCCTTCACGGCCTACAGCATCGGAGCTGCTATCGGCGGCCTGTTCTGGGGCACGCTGTCCGACCGGATCGGCGCAAAGCCCGTCGCGTTGATCGGGACGGTCGGGATGGCGGCGGGTGTCGCCGCGCTGAAATGGCAGAGCGCATTGTGGCAGCTCGATCTCCTGTTCTTCCTGATCGGCGCGGTCGGCTTCGCCTGCCTGTTCACACCGCTGACGGCCCTGACGGGGATGTGGTTCAACGCGCGCAAGGGCCTTGCGATCGGCATCGCCACCGCCGGCGGTGCCTTCGGCCAGGGGATCGTGCCGTATCTCGCCCGCCTCCTGATCACCGAACTCGGCTGGCGCGATGCCATGCTGACGCTCGGCGTCGGCTTCATCGTGATCCTCCTGCCGCTGATGTTCCTGCTGCGGCCCGCGCCGACGGCCGCGGGCGCTGCCGACCAGGCAGCCGCTCGCGACGGCAATCTCTGGAACTTGCCGCACGCCTTGACGCTGCCCTGGCTCGCCGCCGCGGCCTTGTTCTGCTGCATCTGCATGACCGCGCCGCAGGTGCATCTGATCCCGCTCGGCATCGATCTCGGCTGCAGTCCGCAAACCGCGGCGGGCCTCCTGCTCACCGTCATGGTGATGGCCGTGTTCGGCCGTCTGTTCTTTGGCTGGCTCGCCGATCGCATCGGTGGGCTGTCGGCCTATTTCCTGGCTTCGCTGGCGCAGACGTCGGTGGTGCTCTTCTTCGCCCACACCAAAAGCATTGCCGTGCTGTATCAGCTCTCGGTCCTGTTCGGCTTCGGCTTTGCCGGCGTGATGACGTGCCTCCTGATCTGCGCGCGCGAGGCGGCGCCGGTCCGCCTGTCGGGCTTTGCGATGGCCGCCGTCGCCACCGTCGGCTGGATCGGCATGGGCCTCGGCAGCTACCAGGCCGGTCACTTCTACGACATCACCGCGAATTATCGTCTGGCATTCGCCAACGCCACGGCAGCGGGCGTGATCAACCTTGTGATCGTCGCGGCCTTGTTCTGGTACCGGCGCGAACGAAACGCGACGCAGGCGCGCGCGCTCAGCCACTCGAGCTGATCGAGCAGCACTCGATCAACCCTCCAGGGTTCAACGGGACTGACCCCGCTCCACATGCAAGCCATTGTTTGAGACACCATCGGTCGCCATCAATTCGATGTCTCACACGTGCCCGAAACGCGTAGCGCAGAGCTACAGATGGTAGACGGCGGGCGACGCTTCGTGTCAGATCAACCGCATCCCCTTCAGGCTCGCATGGCCGTTCTTGCCGACGATGATGTGATCGTGCACGGAGATGCCGAGCGGGGCGGCGATGTCGATGATCGCCTTGGTCATCTGGATGTCGGCCTGCGACGGCGTGGGATCGCCGGAGGGATGGTTATGCACCAGGATCAGCGCGGTCGCCGACAATTCCAGCGCGCGCTTGATCACTTCGCGCGGGTAGACCGGCGTGTGGTCGACGGTGCCGGTCTGCTGGATCTCGTCCGATATCAGCTGGTTCTTCTTGTCGAGGAAGAGCAGGCGGAACTGCTCCTTGTCGGAGAACGCCATGCCGCTGCGGCAATAGTCGATCACGTCGTTCCATGACGACAGCGCGAGCTTGCGTTCGATCTCGCGCCTGGCCGCGCGGCCGGAGGCGGCGGCGAGCAATTTGAGCTGGTTGATCGAGGCGTCGCCGATGCCCTTCACCTCGCGCAGCCGCGCGACGGGGGCGTGGATCACCTCGGTGAACGAGCCGAATTTTTTGAGAAGCTCCTTGGCCAGCGGCTTGGTGTCGCGGCGCGGGATCGCAGCAAACAGGGCCAGCTCAAGCAGTTCGTAGTCGGTCAGCGCATCGGCGCCGGCGCTGAAGAAGCGCTCGCGCAGCCGCTCGCGGTGGCCGTGATAATGCGGCTCCTCGCCGGGCTGGTCGTCTGATGGGGCAGGCGTGCGGGGCATCGCCAGCAGCATGCCGCGGCCGGCAGCTTTTGCAACTCTGAAGTGAGGGGCGCAAGCCCGACTCCTTGCAGGAGCGGGCGCGACTGTCCGCTGGAGCGAGCCGATGAGGCTACGCCGCCGTCCAGGGCTTCTCGCCGTGGCGCTGCGACAGCGTGAAGATCTCGACGCCGTCGGCGGTGACGCCGACCGAGTGCTCGAACTGCGCCGACAGCGAGCGGTCGCGGGTGACGGCGGTCCAGCCGTCCGAGAGGAT
>JAEZEU010000501.1 GCA_023432885.1 Pseudomonadota bacterium
ATCGTCCGCGCGAGCGGCGGTGCCCTACAGAACCCGGCTTACAGGCCGGCTGATACTCTAAAGCGTTTTCGAGCGAAGTGGATTTCCGGTTCGCGTGAAGAAAACGCGTCTTGCTAGCCAAGAATGAGGGGCTCGGCGCGAACACGCCGGGCCCTTCGCCATTTTTGTTCGACGCTGAATTTGGGCTAGTCAGCCGCCCTGGGCCAGTAGGTGGACGGTCACTGCCTCGCCCAACTCCCTCGCAGTTCCGGAAGCTATCAAAAAAGCCTCCCGCGAAGAGGAACGGAATACGCCACGTCGCATTGGACGGAGACGCACACTCAATACGCGAAGTTGCCCCCTTTCACAACGAATTGCGGAGGATGCAATCATGGCAAGGGTAAATGAACTTGCGAAGCAGGGGCGCACAGCCAAAGCCGCTGCCGTGACGACGCTTGCCGGACTTGGTCTTTCGCTGGCAGGGCATGCATCCGCAACCGCGGTACCCGTTGCCGATAGCCCGCAATCAGACGATATCTCGCCCAATCAGCGCCTCGTTCTAGGCGAGGAGGAGATGGCCGACGTCAGCCTCGCCACCTTCCATCTCTTCGATAAGGAAGACGTTGGCAACAGCGTGCAGTTGGCAGCCGTTGTCGTTCGGAGCTGCCGGGGTTGCCGCGGCTGCCGAGGCTGCCGCGGTTGCCGGGGCTGCCGGGCTTGGGGTGCCTGCGCCGGCTGCGCGGGATGCGGCGGCTGCTGCGCGCGTTGGGGACGGTGCCGCTGGTGCTGATTTCCACGGCCTGAAAGCTGCTTCGCCTTACGCGGGTCAAAACGACCCGAACACGGTGCCGATCGCGATCACGGTGGCGAGCGCGATGACGGAGCCGACGATACCGACCACGACTATGTCGCCATAGCTGTCGCGATGCGTCAGGCCGGAAATCGCGAGCAGGCTCACGACCGCGCCATTGTGAGGCAGGATGTCCAATGTGCCCGCGCCGATCACGGCCACGCGGTGCAACAGGGCAGGATTGATCCCGGCCTGCTCGGCCAGATCCATGTAGGTCGGCCCGAGCGCATCAAGCGCGATCGTCAGACCGCCGGAAGCCGAGCCTGTCAGCGCTGCAAGAATGTTGGTGGCCACGGCGAGCGACACCAGCGGACCACCCTCGATTCCCAGCACCCAGTCGCGCACGATGCCGAAAGCCGGGAGCGAAGCGATGACGGCGCCGAAACCCACAAGGCTCGCCACGCTCAGGGCCGGCAGGACGGACGCATTGGCCCCGGCATCCATGGTTCGCCGCAGCGCAGGCAAACGCGTCCAGTTGCAGGAAATCACGGTCGCGATCGCCGCCGCCAGCGCGACGACGACTGACCAGACACCGGCAACCGCAGGCAGCGACGTGTTTCCCCAGCGCTCGTCGGCCAGGAACGCGAAATCGAGCCGAGGCAGAATGATGAGCGACATCGCCAGATTGACGGCGACGACGACGATCAGAGGAAGCACGGCGTTCAAGGCCGGGACGGCATCCTCGCTGCGATGACCGTGACGGATCTCCGCCGGATCGAATTCGCGCGCCGTCGTCGCCCGCTCGCGCACCAGCTCATCGCTGGCGGGGTCGCCGGAAGCGGACGACGGCTCGCTGCCGTAGCCTTCGTTGGCGCGGCGCGCCACCTTCTCCGCGCGAAGCAGCCACCACATTCCAATGCCCAGCATGATGGCCGATGCAATGATGCCAAGGCCGGGCGCCGCGAAGGGTGTTGTGCCGAAGAACGGCATCGGTATCGCATTCTGTATCGACGGCGTGCCCGGCAGCGCCGACATCGTGAAGCTCGAGGTCCCGAGGATGACGGCGGCCGGCACCAGGCGGCGCGGAATCCCCGCCGTGCGGAACAGCGACTGCGCCATCGGGACGATGACGAAGAACGCCACGAAAAGGCTGACGCCGCCGTAGGTGACCAATGCGCCTGCCAGCACGACCGCAAGCATGACCCGGCGCTCGCCAAGGCACCGCGTGACGAAGGTTGCGACCGCCGTAACCGCGCCGCTGTCATCCATCAGTTTTCCGAAGAGGGCGCCAAGCAGAAAGATCGGAAAGAATTGCGCGAGAAAGCCCGCCGCGCCGCTCATGAATATCTGCGTCCAGCTGGCAAGCAGCGGCTGACCGCCGAAGGCCGCCGCAACCAGCGCACAGAGCGGAGCGAGCAACAGGACGCTCCAGCCGCGGAAGGCGAGAGCGACCAGGACGCCGAGCCCGACAAGAATGCCGAGAAGTCCCATGGACTCAGCACTCCGCCAGCAGGATGTCCAGATCCGCCGTGGAGCGCTCGCCAAGATCGCCGCCATGCACCTCGAGGAACTCGCTTGCGGCGCGCCGCCCTTCGCCGTGCAGCTTCGTTACGAACGCCCATTCGGCGTTGAGCTTGGATGACGAACCGAACGTCGCGAGCATATCGCTCTTGATCCGATGGGTCTTCATCTGCGCCCAGCGCGCGCCTTCGCCCGTGCCTGGATCGGCAACCTGGCGAAGCAGCGCGATCATCCGGAGCTCCTTTGCCAACGGGGAATTGAATGAAATCTCGTTGAGACGGTTGAGGATATCCGCTGCGGTACGCGGCGATTCCGCTCGCTCGGTCGGGTTGATCTGCACGATGATGGTATCGCGCGCGTCAGTCTCGCGCACCAGCGGCGTGATCGTCGGGTTTCCCGCATAGCCTCCATCCCAATAGGGCTCGCCGTCGATCTCGATGGCGCGGAACATGGTCGGCAGGCAGGCCGACGCGAGCAGGACATCCGCCGTGATCTCCGCATTGCGGAAGATCCGTCCGCGTCCCGTGCGCACGCGCGTGGCCGTCACGAACAGCTTGATCGGCGCCTCTGCAAGGCGGGCGAAATCGATATTGTCGGCGAGTATTTTGCGCAGCGGGTTGAAGCCCGTCGGATTGAGGTCGTAGGGCGACAGCATGCGCGACATCAGGTCGGTGAAGAGATAGGCGGGCGAGCTGTCAAGCGACCAGCGTCCCATCAGGCGATCGAGCAGCGAGCGCTGCAGCGGGCTGAAGGCGGCCGCACGCGACACGCTTCGCCAATATCTTTCAAGAGCATCGCGGGCGCCAGCATTGCCTCCCGAACTAAAGCCGTCCACCAGCACGGCGGCATTCATTGCACCAGCGGACGTCCCGGATATGCCCGCAATCTGAAGCCACGACTCCTCAAGGAGCCGGTCCAGCACCCCCCACGTGAACGCACCATGCGATCCGCCACCCTGGAGGGCCAGGTCCACCAGCACCGGGCTTCGGTTCATGAATGCATACCCACAACTCTCCACCCCTGAGACCGATTATGTCGCAGTTTGCTTGAACAAGCGAGATCAAGTTGCGGTCGATCTGCCAAGGTCAGCACCTGCACTCAGGCCCAACCTGCCCCGTTGACTATGAAGGCCACGGTACCTGCGCAAAGCCGCGCCCTCATGAAAAAAATCAAGACAATCTCAAGCCTATCGCAGTCGCTTCGCAAGGCCTTGGAGCGTGAGCCATCGCACATTGCACACGCGAAAATTTGGCTATCACCTAAACGCTGGCTCTTTCCGACAACGCTAGCTGTTACAGACAAGGAAACGACGACATGATTAAATTTCTCCCGAGATCGATTCTGCCGATGACGGCGTTGATTGGCGTGGCCGGCTCGTTCCTGGCGCTCGCAGAACCTGCTGAAGCTGCAAAAAAGACCTGTCTCCAGAGATACAATGCCTGCAACCAGCGTTGCGCGGGAGCTGCCGGGCCTGGACAGGACTGGCTTCCTTGCATCAGGCGAACGTGTGACAGGCAGTACGACAATTGCGTCGGAGACAAATAACTAGCGAGTGCCGGACACCATCGTGGGTCAGGATCAGCAGCGCACCGCGGCCGCAACACGGCTCGGTGCGCTGCATTTCCCGATACGAAAACTCAACGCGGCCCGATCAAGCCGCGATCTCCTCCAGCAGCGCCATCAGCGCTTCCGGCGCGGTGACGTTCGGCGAGTGACTGGCGTCGATCTCATGATAGCGCCAGGCAGGATCGTTCTTCGTCATTTTCGCGAACGGCCCGAACGTATCCTGCGGCGTGATGCGGGTGGCGTAGATGTAGCTGCGCGGCAGGCTCAAGGGCGCTGACAATTTCAGTTTCTGCTCGAAGCATTTGATCGGCATGTGGACGCGGCGTTCGCTCAGCCATGCGACGTCCTCGGGCGCGGTGTCTGGCGGCGTCGGGCTCGGCGGCACGCGCCATCCGTCGCCGCTCTTCGCAATCTCCTGCATGCGCGGCCGCGCGACCTCGTCGAGGTCGAGCAGCGACTGGCCGTCCGCGGGCACGAAGGCGTCGATGTAGATGAGCTGCCTCACCTTGTCGCGCGCGCGGTCGGCAACGGCGGTTGCGACCATGCCGCCATAGGAGTGACCGATCAGCACGAAGTCGCGGAGGTCCTCATATTTGATGACTTGCAGCATGTCCGTGACATGCGTCTCCAGATCGATCGCGGGATGCGCCAGATGCGCGCGCTCGCCGAGCCCCGTATAGGTCGGCGTCACCAGGCGATGGCCGGCCTTGCTCATCAGCGGATGCATTTTCTTCCAGGCCCATCCCGCCGACCAGGCGCCGTGACAGACCAGGAATGTTGTTGGGGATGAAGTCACCGGGGCGTTTCCATTTGTTAATTCGTTGGCGGTCGCGATAGTACCTGCCCGGCGCATCGTGTAAACGACGCGCCAAATCACAGAGGCATTCCCGCCGGCGAAGGACGAACCAGGGAATCTCGAGAGTCCGGGTTCGGCTCTGCGAGCCGCCCCGGAATGACCGGGGCAAAGAGATTGAACGCCACCTATGCCATATTGCTGTTCGGCGCGCTCGCCGGCGGCTTCGTTTCCGGACTTGCGGGATTCGGCACGGCACTGATGGCGCTGGGCATCTGGCTCTATGTGCTGCCGCCCTCCGTCGCCGTGCCGCTCGTCCTGATCTGTTCGGTGGTCGCCCAAATCTCCACCCTGCCCTCGATCTGGAAGACAATCGATTTCTCCATCATCTGGCCGTTCCTGATCGCAGGCCTGATCGGCGTGCCGCTGGGCACCATGCTGATCGCCCATGCCGACCCCAGAGTTTTCAAGCTGACCGTCGGCGTGTTCCTGCTGGTCTTTCCGACTGCGCTCTATTTCCAGCGCACGGAAATGGCCATCACTTTCGGCGGCAAGGCGGCGGATGCAGCGATCGGCTTCGCCGGCGGCATTCTGGGCGGGCTTGCCGGACTCTCGGGACCGCTGCCGATCCTCTGGGCCAGCTTGCGCGGCTGGACCAAGGCGCAGCGCCGCGGCATCTTCCAGATCTTCAATTTCAGCATCTTGGCCGCATCGCTCCTCGTCCAGATCAGCACCGGCATGGTCAAGGCGGACGTGTTCTGGCTGGCGCTGATCGCTTTTCCGGGCACCCTGATCGGGGCCTGGCTGGGAGCGCGGACCTATCACGCGCTGAGCGACGGCAATTTTCGCGACGTGGTGCTCGGCCTCTTGTTCCTGTCGGGCGTCGGACTGGTGTGGAGCAGTATTGCACCGAGCTGAGCCGCGCATGGCGGCCATGTGCACCGAGCGAGGCGGCTGTACGGAATCAGGCAAAGCCGATAACCACACGCACATGGCCTCCAACGCCCAAGCCATGCCGTCGCACTATCAGCGCGAACAGTTCGGGCTCCTGCTCGGCTTTGTTGGCATGGCGATCTTCGGCGGAACGCTGCCGGCGACGCGGCTGGCGGTGTCCGCCATCGATCCGTTCGCGCTGACGGCGATCCGCGCGGCGATCGCCGGACTCTGCTCGCTGGTGCTGCTGATCGCGCTGCGCCGGCCGCTGCCGCCGCGCGAGCTGTGGCTGCAGATCGCCGTCGCCATGATCTGCGTCGTCGTCCTGTTTCCGCTCTTCATGGCGCTCGGCATGCTGACGGTCGATGCCTCGCATGGCGGCGTGGTGCTTGGCGTGCTGCCGATCGCAACAGCTCTGGTGGCCGTCATGATCACACACGAGCGGCCGCGGCCGCTGTTCTGGATCGCCTCGCTCGCGGGCGCGGCGCTGGTGATCGCCTTTGCGCTGCGCCAGGGCGGCGGCGCCATGTCGGCCGGAGATCTCCTGCTGTTCGCGGCGATCGCAGCTTCAGCGGTGGGCTATGCATTTTCAGGACGGCTCACCTCGCGCATGCCGGGCTGGGAGGTGATCAGCTGGGTTCTCGTCTTCGCACTGCCGATTTCGATTCCGGCCTCGCTGCTGACCATGCCCGCCGATGTCCTGCAGCTGCCGGCAAGGCCGCTGCTCGGGCTGCTCTACGTGAGCCTGTTCTCGCAATGGATCGGTTTCTTCGCCTGGAATGCCGGCATGGCGATGGGCGGCATCGCCCGGGTGTCGCAGGTGCAGTTGCTGCAGCCGTTCTTCACCTTTGCGCTGGCGGCGTACTTCAACGACGAGAGCATCACCTGGCAGACCGTGGCATTCGCCGCCGCCGTGGTGGCAACCGTCGCGATCTCGACGCGCACCCGCGGGCGCGTCACCACGGAGGTGGAGAGTTAAACGCTGTCGTTCCTGGGCGGTCCGAAGGACCTAACCTCAGATGCGCCATTGCACATCGAGGAACCTCGAAATCCTTGGCGCGCCCCTGCCCCAAGGCGCTTCCACCAAAACAGTATCGAGATTCCGGGTTCGATGCTGCGCATCGCCCCGGAATGACGGGTGGCTTACTCCGCCGCCGAAATAAACTCCGTCGCCTGCAGTTCGAAGAGGCCCCGATAGATGCCGCCGGGACGCGCCGTGAGCGAGTCGTGCGTGCCTTGCTCGACGATCTCGCCGCGGTCGAACACCAGGATGCGGTCGAGGCTGCGCACCGTCGACAGGCGGTGCGCGATCACGATCGAGGTGCGCCCCTTCATCAGCCGCTCCATCGCCTGCTGGATCAGGCCTTCCGATTCCGAATCCAGGCTCGATGTCGCCTCGTCCAGGATCAGCACGGGGGCGTCCGCCAGGAAGGCGCGCGCCAGCGCCACGCGCTGCCGCTCGCCGCCCGACAGTTTCACGCCGCGCTCGCCGACCAGCGTGCCGTAGCCCTTCGGCAACCGCATGATGAAGTCGTGCGCATTGGCCAGCCGCGCGGCCTGCTCGATCGCCGCCATGCCGGCGCCCGGCCGCCCATAGGCGATGTTCTCCGCCAACGTGCGGTGGAACAGGATCGGGTCCTGCTGCACAATCGCGATCTGGCTGCGCAGCGATTGCTGCGTGGCCAGCGCGATATCCTGCCCGTCGATCAGGATGCGGCCGCCGGTGACGTCGTAGAGCCGCTGCACCAGCTTGACGAACGTCGTCTTGCCGGAGCCGGAGCGGCCGACAAGGCCGACGCGCTCGCCGGCGCGGATGTCGACCGACAAGCCGTCATAGAGCGGGGCACGATGGCCGCCGTAATGGAACGTGACGTTGTCGAAGACGATACGTCCGCCCTGGATGTCGATCGGCTCCGCATCCGCCGCATCGGCAATTCCCATCGGCTCGTCATGGATCGCCACCAGCTCCTCCATGTCGTTCACCGAGCGCTGCAAATTGTTGATGTGCATGCCGACATCGCGCAGGTACGCGTGGATGATGTAGTAGCTGGTCAGGACATAGGTGACGTCGCCCGGCGAAGCGCGGCCGGCGATCCAGAGCAGGATGGCGCCGCCGATGACGGAGGCGCGAAAGCACAGCAGCACCGCGAGCTGCGCGGTCGAGGTGTAGTTGTAGCGCAGCCAGGTCCGCCGCACCCGCGCGCGCCAGCGGGCGATGACGCCGTCAAGGCGCGCATCCTCGCGCGATTCCGCTCCGAAGGATTTCACCACCGCGTTGCAGGTCATGGCGTCCGCCAGCGTGCCGCCGACCCTGGTGTCCCAGGCGTTGGAGACGCGCGCGGCGGGCGCGATGTAGCGGACCGAGAAGACCAGCGTCATCGACACATAGACGATGGTGCCGACCAGGATCACCAGACCCAATGACGGCCAGTGCAGGCCGAGCAGGATCGTCGAGCCCACCAGCACCGTCAGCGACGGCAACAGCGCCATCAACAGGGTGTCGTTGAGCAGGTCGATCGCCCACATGCCGCGCGTGATCTTGCGCACGGTCGAGCCGGCAAAGGAATTGGCGTGCCAGTCGGTGGAGAAGCGCTGCACGCGCATGAAGGCGTCGCGCGCCACATCCGACATGATCTGCAGCGTGAACGGCACAATCGCCTGCAGGCCGATCAGCCGCAGGATCATCGAGGCCAGACCCAGCGCAACGATCGCGCCGAACGCGACAACGGCGGCATGGCGCGCGCCTGCGTCGTCAGCGCCGCGGGTCAGCGCGTCGACGAGGTGGCCCGAGAACACGGGCATGAAGAGGTCGGCGGCGGTCGCGCCCAGCAGGCCGCCGGCCACGACGATCGCGCGGCGCGGCTGCTCAAGCCAGTGGCGGAACACGAAGGGCAGCACCACGCGTATAGCTGTGGGCCGGTCTTTTCTCTTGGCGGTCATAACCTCATCCGGCAGCGCTTCACGCGCAGGCCGGCTCCATCTGAATGGACGTGCGGCGGCAACAGGCCAAACCGAACGCGTCGTCGAAATCGATAAATCGTTGGGAAGCTTGAGAGATCGGGACTTCAGCCCCGACAGGGCCGGGAAATGGCGCCTTCTACGCGCAGGTGCCCGACATGAGCGAACGCGGGTGCGCGATCTGCGATTTGGAAATAGTCATGCAAATCCCTCCGCCGGTTCGAGTGCTCCAATGCGTGAGCTATAGGGCGATCATGGCGAAATTGCAACGAGCGCGGCGGCAGCGGCGCAACGATTGCCGGACCGTAACGGAAAAGCGCCGGACGGCGGTCACCGCAGTTGTTGTTTCAGCTCGGCGGCCACCAGCGCGTTGCCGGCCGCAGAGAAGTGATCATCGCCGACGATGTAGAGGTGTTCATACCAGTTCCTGTCGGCCTCGCTCGCAGCGAAGAGCATCGGGAAGAGGTTGATGAACGCCTTGCAGCGCTTCTCGCAGAACTCGCGCCATAGCTCAGTCTGGCGGCTGTCGCGATCGCCTTGCGCGATCTGCTGGGCCCAGGGATACACGACGATGGTGAGCGGAATGTTTCGCGCGGCGAGCATGTCGGCGAGCTTTCCCATGTTCTGCAGCGAGCGCTCGATGCCGCCGTCGATGCCGAGCGGCTCGTAGTCCTTGGCGAAGTCGTGGCCCGGCATGGTCCAGGCGATGCGGGAGCGATCATTGGCAAGGGCGCCGTTGCGATTGCCGAGCAGGGACTGGATCGATCGTTTGATAAAGACGCGCAGCCGGTTGGTCACCACGAAATGCTCGATGAAGAAATCGGATTTTCTCGCGATCTCCCGCGGCTGCATCGATCCTTCGGCCGCCGTGCAGTGGGCGCGGTACTTGGGATCGTCATCGATGCAGAAATAGGATGTCGCCTCGTCAGCGACGTCGGAGGTGTCGGAGAGCAGCACGACCTCGTCGAACTGCAGTCCGGAATCGAGCAGATACTTGATCTTCCTGTAGTAGATGATCGGCGAGTAGGACACCGCGCCGGCGTTGAGGAATTCGACCTTGTCGCTGCGAGCCTGTCCGTCACGTTGGAGCATGCCGGCAAAGGAATCCTCGTAGGCCATGCCGATTCCTTCCGCGAAGGAATCGCCGATCAGAAGGACGCGACGGGAGGAAGGCCTCAGCGGCACCTCGCGCGTGGATGCGTCCTTGAAGCCGAGGCTGTTGGTGATGACGGGATAGCGCAACTCGCCCCAGGCCTCGTGGCCCTCGAATTTGGCGGCAAAGCCGTGGTCATAGACAGGATGGGCGATGCGGGACCCGCGGCTCTGCTCGTCGCCGCGCGTGAGACTGGACCAGGCGAAGTCGAACAGCAGCAGCAAGGCCAGGCAATAGGCCAACATCGCGCCGTAAACTGTGGCCCGCCGCGACCCGCCTTCGAGCGATCGGGGTGCAATTGCATCGGACATCAACGGAAATCCATCCTGGAACGGTGGTTTTCGGCTTCCCCGGGCGAACGACAAAGCATAAAAGGTCAAGGGAATGAAACATCCGGCCGTCCCTCTCCCCCGATAACTTGTCCCCAAGTTTGAGAGAAAATGACTGACCGTGCTCGCCAGAAGACGGCCGCGTCGACCTTTGAGGACTTTGATCGCGACGAGCAGATCGTCGTAGGCTCCGATCGCTCGTTCGGGCTGGTGATGGCCGGCGCGTTTGCGCTCCTGACCGCGCTGAATGGCTGGCACGCCGGACGGATCTGGCCATGGACGGCGACGCTAGCCGTCCTGTTCCTGGTCGCGGCCCTCCTGCGGCCCACGCTGCTCAACCCGCTCAACCGCATCTGGCTCAAGTTCGGCCTGTTGCTGCACAAGATCGTAAACCCCGTGATCATGGCGCTCTTGTTCTACGGCACGGTGCTGCCGACCGGCCTCGTGATGCGCGCGATGGGCAAGGATCTGCTGCGGGTAAAGCGAGAGCCGGATGCCGAAAGCTACTGGATCGTGCGCGCGCCGCCGGGACCGGCGCCGGATACGATGAAGGATCAGTTCTAGAGAGCTCGAAAGATGGATTTTCTGAACGAACTTTGGCGCTTCATGCGCGTGCGCAAGAAATTTTGGCTGCTGCCGATCCTGATCATGATGGTGGTGTTCGGCGGGCTCGTCGTGCTGACCAAGGGCTCTGCGATCGCGCCGTTCATCTACACGCTGTTCTGATCGACGCGATCTCGCCAGGCCGATGCGCATCCTCGGAATCTCCGCCTTCTATCACGACAGCGCCGCGGCGCTGATCGAGGACGGCCGCATAGTCGCCGCCGCGCAGGAGGAACGGTTTACGCGCAAGAAGCACGACCCCTCCTTCCCGCACAACTCCATCTCGTGGTGTCTTGCCGAAGCGGGCATCTCGGCCGAAGCGCTCGATCATGTCGTGTTCTACGACAAGCCGTTCCTGAAATTCGAGCGGCTGCTGGAGACCTATGTGGCGCTGGCGCCGCGCGGCTTCTCCTCCTTCAAGATGTCGATCCCGCTCTGGCTCAAGGAAAAGCTGTTCCAGAAGAGCATGCTCACGGATGAATTGAAGAGGTTCGCGCCGGAGTTCGACCGCGCAAAACTCCTCTTCTGCGAACATCATCTGAGCCACGCCGCCTCGGCCTTCTACCCCTCGCCGTTCGAGAACGCGGCCGTGCTCACCATGGACGGGGTCGGCGAATGGGCGACGACGTCGGCGGCGACCGGCGACGGCAACAGGCTGGAAATCTTCCAGGAAATCCATTTCCCGCATTCGCTGGGCCTGCTTTATTCGGCGGCGACCTATTACACCGGCTTCAAGGTCAACTCCGGCGAATACAAGGTGATGGGGCTCGCCCCCTATGGCGAGCCGAAATACGCAAAACTCATCCTGGATCACCTCATCGACTTGAAGGCGGATGGCTCGTTCCGCCTCGACCTCTCCTATTTCGACTATTGCACCGGCTTCACCATGACCAACGAACGCTTCGCAAAGCTGTTCGGCCAGCCGGTGCGCGCCCCCGGTCAGTTGCTGACGCCGTTCCACATGGACGTCGCGGCCTCGATGCAGGCGGTGCTGGACGAAGCCGTGCTCCGGATGACGCGCAGCCTTGCGAAACAGACCGGATCGCGCAACCTGTGCCTCGCCGGCGGTGTCGCGCTCAATTGCGTCGCCAACGGAAAAGTGCTGCGCGACGGGTGTTTCGACAACATCTGGATCCAGCCGGCCGCGGGCGATGCCGGCGGCGCGGTGGGCGCCGCCCTCTCCGCCTATCACGGCTTTGCAGGCAAGCCCCGCAAGAGCAACGGCGCCGACGGCATGGCCGGCGCCTATCTCGGCCCTCAATTCTCGCAAGGAGAGATCGAGCAGCGGCTGACGGCGGCGAATGCCAGGTTCGCCGTGCTCGACGAAGCCGCGATGATCGATGCCACCGCACACGCGCTGGCCGATCAGAAAGCCGTGGGCTGGTTCCAGGGACGCATGGAGTTCGGCCCGCGCTCGCTCGGCGCGCGATCGATCCTCGGTGATGCGCGCTCGCCCGCGATGCAGAAGAACCTCAATCTCAAGGTCAAGTACCGCGAAAGCTTCCGACCCTTCGCGCCCGCCGTGCTGCGCGAGGATGTCGCCGAATGGTTCGACCTGAGTTCCGACAGCCCCTATATGCTCATCGTCGCCGACGTGCGCGAGGATCGCCGCAGGCGGATGAGCGCAGAGGAAAAGGCGCTGTTCGGCATCGACAAGCTGAACGTGTCACGCTCGGAAATTCCGGCGGTGACGCATGTCGATTACTCCGCCCGCATCCAGACCGTGCACCGCGACACCAATCCCCTGTTCCACCGCCTGCTGACGCGCTTCAAGGAGCTGACCGGATGCCCCGTCCTGGTCAACACCAGCTTCAACGTCCGCGGCGAGCCGATCGTCTGCACGCCGGAAGACGCCTTCCGCTGCTTCATGGGCAATGAGCTCGACGTGCTCGTCGTCGGCAACTGCGTGATGCAGAAAGCGGAACAGGATCCG
>JAEZEU010000505.1 GCA_023432885.1 Pseudomonadota bacterium
CCGATCAGCGTCGGCATGATCGAGGCATCGACCACGCGTAGCCTCTCGAGGCCATGTACTTTCAGGTTCGAATCCACCACGGCCAGCGGATCGCTGCCCATCTTGCAGGTGCCGACGGGGTGGTAGACGGTATCGGAACGCGCGCGCAGGACAGCGCGGATGTCGTCGTCGGTCTTCACGTCCGCGGTGAACATGTCCTTTTTCTGCAGGCTGCGCAGCGCCGGCGTCTCCAGCAGGCGCCGTGTGGTCTTGAAGCCGGCCACCATGGTCTCGAGGTCGGCGGGATCGCCGAAGAAATTCGGATCGATCGCGGGCGCGGCGAGCGGATCGGCGCTGCCGAGCGTCACGTCACCGCGGCTCTTCGGCCGCAGCAGGCAGACATGCAATGAGAAGCCGGTGCCGCGATGACGCTTGCGGCCGTGATCGTCCGCCATCGCCATGCCGAAGTGGAGCTGGATGTCGGGAATCTCGAGATCGGGCCGCGTCTTCAGGAAGCCGCCGCACTCGGCGAAGTTCGACGTCATCGGCCCGCGACGCTCGCGCCGGAACTGGCCGATGGCGCGCAGCAGCCGGGGCAGCGCCTTGAACGAGATGCCGTTGAAGTGCGGACTGTCGGACATGTAGCCGAACACGAAATCGGGATGGTCCTGAAGGTTCTGCCCGACGCCAGGCAGATGATGAACGCTGGCAATGCCGTGCTTGCCGAGCGCCGCAGCATCGCCCACGCCCGACACCATCAGGAGCTGCGGTGACTGGAAAGCGCCGCACGCCACGATCACCTCGCGGCGCGCGCGAACCACCTTCTTCTCCTTGCCTTGCATGTATTCCACGCCGACCGCTCGCTTGCCCTCGAACAGGATGCGGGTGGCATGGGCGAAAGTCTCGACGCGCAGATTCGGCCGCGATCCCATATGCGGGTGCACATAGGCGCGCGCCGCGCTCCAGCGCTCCCCGTTCTTCTGCGTCACCTGGTAGATGCCGAGCCCCTCATGATCGTCGGCATTGAAATCCTCGCGCAGCCGGAATTGCGCTTCCCGGGCCGCCTGGAGGAAAGTCTCTTGCACGGGATTGTCGGTGCGCAATCTGTTGACCGCCAGCGGCCCGCCCTTGCCGTGATACTCGCCGTCGAAATCGGCATTGTCTTCGGCGCGCTTGAAATAGGGCAGCACGTCGGAATAGGACCAGCCGGCATTGCCGAGCGAAGCCCAGTGATCGTAGTCGGCGCGGTGGCCGCGGATATAGACCATGGCGTTGATCGCGCTGGAGCCGCCGAGCCCCTTGCCGCGTGGCTGATAACCGATGCGGCCGTTCAGCCCCTTCTGCGGAACGGTGTTGAATGCCCAGTTGTTGACGGTGCCGGCGACCATCAGCACCAGCGCGAACGGCGTCGTCACGACCCAGTTGTCGTTCTTGCCTCCGGCATCGAGCAGCACGACCGAGGTGTTCCTGTCCTCGGACAATCGTCCCGCCAGCGTGCTGCCGCCCGAACCGGCGCCCACAATCACGAAGTCAAAAGTGTCATTCACGCGCGTCCCCCTGTTGTTCGTCATTCCGGGGCTCGTGAAGCGAGAACCCGGAATCTCGAGATTCCGGATTCGCTCCCCACGGTCGCGCCCCGGAATGACGGTCTTCTTTTCCGCCAAACCTCCGCTTTTGCGCCCGATCTGGCAAGAGCGGCTCCAAGTGACGATTTTCGAGAGTAAACAGGCATTTTACCTGTCACAAAATTCTCAAAACCTCCCGTTTGGGCCTTTCCAAAGGAGGCGGGCATTGATACATACGCCTCGCACCCGCCGGCCTCGGCCCGGGTCGCCTTCTCAGGAAGCCCGCTGGAAACGATCCGATCGGTGCCCCTCGCGGCCCGCCGGCTTCGCATCCGGCCCGGCAGAGAAGCCGGAATACACGGTGACGCGGGGTGGAGCAGCCCGGTAGCTCGTCAGGCTCATAACCTGAAGGTCGCAAGTTCAAATCTTGCCCCCGCAACCAAATAATAGGCTGATTTTTCAGCCGAATTTTGAAGGAGCCGCCTTGACGCGGCTTTTTCTTTTTGTAAGAATCGCCACCGGGTCGCCACGCGAAAATCTGCAGAGCGACTTCGCAAGCACGTCCGGTACGTGACAGCTGATGGTGAGGGAACGCATCTAAAAGCTCCCACTCGTGCAATCGCTTAAGTCGTAAGAAGGAGCTCGCTCAATTCTTTGAATTTGACGCGCAGATGGGTACTCTGCCGCCCCAATGGGGGTCCATAGCAACTTCAGCTTCCTCGCTGCGCAGGACGAGCGCCTAGCGCGGCTCGGCGCGCTGGCCGAGCGCTATTTTCTTGACGACGCGCCCTCGGCGCTAATCAAGCTGCGCCAGCTCGCCGAGTTTCTTGCCAAGGAGGTCGCCGCCCGCCACGGCCTCCTACCTTCCAATAACGTCACCTTCGACGAGGTGCTGCGCACGTTGCGGCTGCGCGCGATCCTGCCGCGTGAGATCGCGGATCTCCTGTTCAACCTGAAGCGGCTCGGCAACGAGGCCGTCCATGAGGACGTCGGCACAGCCGCCAATGCACTCTTTGCGCTGAAGATCGCGCGCAGCACCGCGGTCTGGTTCCACCAGAGCTATGGCGGCAAGCCGAACTTCAAGGCCGGGCCTTTCGTTCCACCGCGACCACCGGTCGATGCCACGGCCGCAGTCGCGGCCGAGCTTGAGG
>JAEZEU010000580.1 GCA_023432885.1 Pseudomonadota bacterium
GGGGGGCGCGGTTACGTTCATCGGACTGGTCCAGATCGTCGGAAAGGCTGGTTCCAACAGGGGGTTAAGCGGTTCCAAATGGGATTGTCGCGCGAGCCATTAGCACGGCCCGCCCCGGGATACGACAGGGTTCGGGCAAAGGGCTTAATGGGCGGTGCCATTTACGGCCGTTAACCAGCCCCGGCCCAGTCGCCGAGTGCGGCCTGTACCAGCGCCAGCGCCGCAACGCCAGCGGTGTCCGCCCGCAATATCCGCGGGCCCAGGCACAGCCGCAGCGCATTCGGTTGGCGCATCAGGCTCTCGCGCTCCTCCTCGGCGAAGCCGCCCTCGGGGCCGATCAGCACGTCGATGCCTTTGCCATCGGCGCTGGCGTCCTTCAGCGCGGCCAGGGGATCGGCGATCTCGGCGGCCTCGTCGCAGAACACGAGCAGTCGCTGCGGATCGCGCTCGCCAAGGTAGCGCTCCAGCGGGACGGGCGCTGCGACTGCGGCAAGGCTCAAAATACCGCATTGCTCGGCGGCCTCGATCACGTTGGCGCTCATCCGCTCGATGTTCACCCGCGACACCTGCGTGTAGCGCGTGGTCACCGGTTGCAGCCTGGCGGCGCCCATCTCGACGGCCTTCTGCACGAGGTAATCGAGCCGTGCATGCTTGAGCAGCGCGAAGACGTAAGTCACGTCGCCAAGCCGGTCCTGCTCGCGAGTCTGCTTTTCGATCGTCAGACTCTCCGCCCGCTTGCGCCCGGCGATCTCCGCCTGCCATTCGCCGTCGCGGCCATTGAAAACCAGGATGCGCGCGCCGCTTGCAAGCCGCAGCACATTGCCCAGATAGTTCGCTTGGTCGCGGTCGAGCGCGACGCTCGCCCCTTCGCTCAAGGAGGCGTCGACAAACAGGCGGGGCTTGCGGAAATCGAGTTGGGGCATTCGTTAATGTATCTGAACCAATTCAGCCGGGCATTCGTTAATGTTTCTGAACAGGGCCGCTTTTGGCTGCAATGATGAGATTCCGGGTAATAATTGCGGCCTCGTGCCGCGCTGTTGCCCTATTCCACGGGTTGTTAAGACCCGGCAGGGATCGTAAAAAGCTCTCAACCGGAATCGCTTTTGATCGGAAGAGGTTGGGGCTCACCTTGGACCTTGCCGGAGAAATATCCTTGACCATTCGTCGCCTGATTGCGCCGCTTGCGGTCGCCGCCGTCACCCTCCATGCCGGGCAGGCCGGCGCGCAAGGCGCGTTCCCGGCCCCGCTGCCGAACCAGTCCGCGCAGCCGGCCAATGCGTCACCCTTTCCGCCGGTCAATGGTGCGCCGGCCGCGGCTCCCGCAAATGCCTCGCCCTTCCCGCCGGTGGGCGGTGCGCCGGCATCGGCTGCACCGGCACCAAGCCCGTTTCCATCGGCCGGCGCTGCTCCGATGGGCGGCTTCGGTCCCCCTCCGCAGGCGCCGACGGCCGGGGCGTCCGACGCCTGCATGAAGGGCTTCACTCCGCTGCGTGAGGAAGCCGAGCGGCGCGGCAAGCTGATCAAGGCCGCGAGCGACCGCAAGGCTTCGCCAGAGGAGGCCTGCAAGCTGATCGCCAATTTCGGCGTCGCTGAAGTCAAGATGATCAAGTACATCGAGGCCAACGCGCAGAAGTGCGGAATCCCGCCGCAGATCGGCGACCAACTCAAGGCCGGGCACAAGAACACCGAGGCGATGCGCGAGAAAGTCTGCAGCGTGGCCCAGCAGATGGCGCAGCAGAAGGCGGCCGCGGCGCCCAGCCTTTCCGAGGCGCTCGGATCGATACAGGCTCCTGAAGCGCAGTCCACCCGCAGGGGCGGCAGCACCTTCGACACGTTGAACGGAAACGTGCTGACGCGATGATCGACGCGGCCCGCGTTGCCGACGCCACCGGCAACTGGGTGGATACCCGCGCTCCGTCCTGGTCGCGGCCTTACCTCCGGCTCTCCCGGCTCGACCGTCCGATCGGCTCATGGCTTCTCCTGATGCCGTGCTGGTGGTCGGCCGCGCTTGCCGCCGGGATCTCCGGCCACGTCAGGTCGTTGCCGCTGACGGTGGCGTTGTTCTTCATCGGCGCCTTCGTGATGCGCGGGGCGGGCTGCACCTGGAACGACATCACTGACCGCGACCTCGACGCCAGGGTGGAGCGCACGCGCTCGCGGCCGATCCCGGCCGGCCAGGTCAGCGTCGCGCAGGCATTCGCCTTCCTCGTCGCACAGGCGCTGGTCGGTCTTGCGGTGCTGCTGCAGTTCAACCCCTTTGCGATTTTCACCGGTATCGCTTCCCTTCTGATCGTTGCGATCTATCCCTTCATGAAGCGCATCACCTGGTGGCCGCAGGTCGTGCTTGGGCTCGCCTTCTCCTGGGGCGCGCTGATGGGCTTTGCCGCGGAATTCGCGCACATCGGCGCGGTCGCGCTCATTCTCTATGCCGGCTCGATCGCCTGGGTGATCGGCTACGATACCATCTATGCGCACCAGGACGCCGAGGACGACGCGCTGATCGGCATCAAGTCCACCGCGCTTCTGTTCGGCGAGAGAACGAAGCCCGCGCTGGCCGTCTTCTATGGCCTCGCCGTCGTGCTGATCGGTCTGGCGCTGTGGCTTGCCGCCGCACACTGGCCGGCCTGGATCGGCCTCGCGGCGTTCGCAGCGCATCTGGCCTGGCAGATCGGGCGCCTCGAGATCGGCAATTCGCCGCTGTGCCTGCGACTGTTCAAGTCGAACCGCGACGCCGGGCTATTGCTGTTTGCGGGACTGCTTGCCGATGCGGTAATGCGCACCGCCTGACTTGTAGTGGGTGAGGCGAAGCGTACGAAGGTGGGCACCGCGCAACAGCGCCTTTGCCCACCCCACGCTTTTCGCTCAGGTCAATTCCGCGCGATGATCTCGCGCTCGCCGCGGTGGACGGCAAGCTCGCGCGTCGCATCGCCGGCGCGGCGGCGCATCAGGAATCGCGGGCGGCGCTTGAACATGACGTTGCGGCGACGACGCCGTGCGGCAGGCTCGCTCCGCTTTTCTTCCGGCAATTGCGGAAGGCCGAGTATCTCGCTCCACATCGCCGATGCGGCAGCGAGTTCCTCGCCGTCGGCGCTGATGGCGAGCGGAATGGCCAGCGAAGGGTCGCGGTGGATCAGCGCCAGCATCTGCGCTTCACCATCGATGCCACGCAGCCCGATGCCGAGAAAATCCGAGACGCGAACGTTGACGGCCATCCGCATGCCGGCGACGGCCCGGCGCAGCACGACGCGCTCGCGATGAATTTCGACCTGCCGCACGCCGCCGTCGGCGCGGACGTCGCGCGCATCGAAGCGAAGCGGTAGGGAAAGAGGGTCGAGTCGCAGAGCGCGGCTCGACCCGGCGGGATTGATCCCGCTTGTTTGTGTTTGACGCCTCACGGCTTTTAGTCTCCCCGCCGGGATTATTTTCCCGGTCGATGCGTGGGAGCTTGCCACAGCCCGCACCGTTTCAGCTTAAGAAGGCTGGTTAATCGCGTCTCAATGCACGGGCTTCTGCGCGCATGATTGACAACACCTTGGCGCGCATGATTGACGGGACGTTGCGAGCGAACGCGAAATTGATGGCTTTTGCCCCCGTAAGATGCTTGAAGTCCCTGTGAATCAGGCACATCTCAATGGTTCGAGGCGCATCTGCGCGAACCCTGAAATCCCGGGAATGTCGTTCGTGATCTCTTCACCATCGGTTGCTTCAAAGCTTTCGCCTGAGGCCGCGGCATCCGGCCTGTTCGATCAATCCGCACTGTCTGAACTCGCCCAGCGGCTGGTCGAGGCTGCAAGACGCGCGGGCGCGGATGCGGCCGACGCGGTCGCGGTGCGCGGCGTCTCGCAAGGTGTCGAAGTGCGCGACGGCCGCGTCGAGGAATCCGAGCGTTCCGAAGGCGACGACGTGGGCCTGCGCGTGCTGGTCGGACGGCGTCAGGCCGTGGTCTCCACCAACGACATCCACGGCGACGGCATAGCAAGGCTCGCCGAGCGCGCGGTGGCGATGGCGCGCGTCGCGCCGGAAGACAAATTCGTCGGCCTCGCCGATCCCGCACAGCTCGCGCGCGAATTTCCCGAACTCGATCTTCTCGATCCCGCCATCCCCACGACATTGGAACTGGAGCGCCGCGCCAGGGAAGCCGAGGCCGCAGGGCTCTCGGTGGAAGGCGTGACGAAATCCGGCGGCGCCTCGGCTTCATCGGGCATCGGCGGCATGGTGCTGGTTACCTCGACCGGTTTCCACGGTTCCTATCTGCGTTCCAGCCACGGCATCTCGATGACCGCGATCTCGGGCGAGGGCACCGGCATGGAGCGTGATTACGATTACACTTCCGCGCTGCATGCCGCCGATCTCGCCTCGCCTGCGAGCGTCGGCCGCAAGGCGGGAATGCGCGCGGTCGCCCGGGTCAATCCGCGCAAGGTCGAGACCTGCAAGGTGCCTGTCGTCTACGACCCGCGCGT
>JAEZEU010000053.1 GCA_023432885.1 Pseudomonadota bacterium
GCGAGATCGGGCCCGTGCGGCCGGCTTGCTGCTGGCCCGGTTGCGGCGGCGGCGGCGACAGTCGTGCCAGTTCCTGGTTCTCGGTAACGGTGTCGCCTTCGCGGACGAAGAGATCGGTGACCTTCGAGCCTTCCTGGTCGGCGCCGACCACGGCCTCGCGCTTCGGCACGATGAAGCCTGTGACCCGCACCATGTCGGAGAAGCAGGCATTGACGGCCTTGGCGACCACCACCATCACCTGCCCTGTCGTTTCCGGCTTCTCGTGATGGGGGCGGTGCTCCCACCAATAGTACCCGCCGACGAGGCCGACGAAGGCAAGCGTTCCGAGCGCAGGCTTGATATATTCGGTGAGTGGCTTCATCGCCGGATCATTCCAGGACCAAATTCGTGTGGAGCAGCGCCGCAGGCTGGGCGGGCGTCTCAGATTAGCGTGTTTTGCAGGGCTATGGATACCGTCCGGCCGATGCAAACCGCCGGGATAGAGCGCAACAAAGCCCCCGTTCGGGATTGGCCGGACGGAGGCTTTGTCTCGGAATACGCTGAAGCGCCACGCCGGTCAGCTTAAAGCTTGTTTACTTCTGCGCTGTGACATTGGTTTCCATGTTCACCACCTGCACGCGGCGATTGGCCTGCGCGAGCGGCTGGCTCGGATCCTTCAGCTTGCTCTTGCCGTAGCCGACGGTGACGAGATCGCTGCCGTTGATGCCGTATTTGTCGATCAGATACTTCTTGATCGCATCGGCGCGGCGTTCGGACAGGGACTGGTTGTATTCTTCGCTGCCTGCCGCGTCGGTATGGCCGGCGACCACAAAGGTCGAACCTTTCAGCTCGGCACTGGACAGCGCCCGGCCCAGCGCCTGCACCGCGGCGATCGAGTTCGCGCTGATCTCGGCCGAGTTGTAGTCGAAGGTAATTTCCAGATCGATCTTCGGCTTGTCCTTGACGATGGCGGCGATCTCCTCGCGCTCATTGGCCGACAGGGACCTTGTGCTGCGGCCGCGGACGCTGGAGACGAACTTGCTCTCCGCGGGAGAGGCGGCGGGCTCGGCCGAGCCGCCGATGGAAAGGCCGCGTGTCAGCGGCTTCTTGGCCGGGGTCAGCGCCCTCAGGATCTGGTCCTCGGTGACCTCGTCAGCGGCCAGCGCCGCGCCGATGCCAACCGACAGCGCGATGCCGATGCTCAAAATCGCGGCGATCGCAGTCAGATTCCTGCTTCGAGAATGTCGTGCCATTGCCTGTCCCTCTTGCGCTGCCCGCGCGGTTCCAATCAGCTTGCCAAATTGACGGCCGGACCTGACGCAGTCGCGGCGTTGATTAGTCTATGACGGCTATCCGGGGGTTCGAATCTGCCGCCTCAAAAAAGTCACTGCACCCCGTAATCCGCGAATTCCTTCACAATGTTCGGGTCCATTGCCTTGGCATTGGCTATATCCAGATCGCCCTCGGCGATCGAGCCGTTCCGCTTCTTGGCCAGTCCGCGGCCGTACAGCGAGGACGTTAGCCGCGGATTGATCCGCAGTGCGGCATCGAAATCGGCGATCGCGTTCTTGTTCTGGCCGCTCTTGAGGTTCAAAAGACCGCGGCTGTCGAGCGCATCTACGAAATTCGGCCGCAGTCGCAGCGCTTCGTTGCAATCCTTCAGGGCCGCCTGCAGGTCGCCGATCACGGTTCGGGTCCAGCAGCGGTTGTTATAGGCCTCGACGTCCTTCGGATTCAGCCGCAGCGAATTATTGAAATCCTTGATCGCAAGATCATAGGCGCCCTTGCTGGCGTAGACCTGTCCGCGCCGGTACAGCGCCGCCGCATCGTCCGGGTTGTCGTTGAGCCTGGCGGTCAGGTTTTTGATGGTTGGGTCGTCAGCCAGCGCCACTTCCGGCTTCGCCGGCTGCTGCGGCGGGGGAGGCGGCGGTACGTTGACCTCGACCTGCTTCGGCGGAGGCGGAATCTCGACTTTGGCGGGCTCCTGTGCAGGAGGCGGTGGAGGCGGGGCGATATTCGCCTGCTTGGCCGGAGGCGGCGGAGGCGGAGGGGTGTTCGCCTGCGCCGGCGGGCTGCTCGCCTGAGGGGTCGGGGTCGAAGGGCGTGAGCCGCCGGGAATGAAGGAAAAATCCTCCGCCAGCGAAGACGAAATCCACGGCACCTGCTCGCTGCGCGAAGCGCGGGTGACGCCGACACGGGTGCGGTTCAGTGTTTCCTCCGCCGTCAGGTCGGGGACGCGGATTTCCTTGAGCAATTCGCGCACGAACAGGCTGCGGTCGCTGCCATTGTCGGCGACCACGGAAGACAGAGCCGCCGAGTACATCACCAGCGTGCCGTTCGGCGCGATGACCGGTGCAAGTCCTGCGGAGAAGCTGCGGAACCGTCGTTCGAACGGGTTACGCCTGGAGGCATCGATCAGCGCGATCTTGACGCCGGCGCCGCGGCTGTTGATTTCGCCCAGCACCTTCTCGAGGCTGAAGCCGTCGCGGCGCACATCGGGCTCGGTCCAGATCTGGGCGTCCACCGGAATCATGTAGCTCTGCCGGCCGGACTCGATGCCGAAGCCGGAGAAAAACAGGAGCACGACCGAACCGGGCTTGATCTTGCCGTACAGGCGGTCGAAGGCGCGGCGCATCTGCTCGCCGGTCAGGTTCTCGCCGATCTCGACGGCAAAGCCATCGCGCTTCAACTCGTCGGCCAGCTCCCGCGCGTCATTGATTGGCTCGCGCAGTGGCGCCTCGGCGTCGGGATATTTTGCATTGCCGATGACGAGGGCCAGCCGCTCGCCGGCGGCCAGCGCCGGTATAGCCGATGAGACTGAAAGGAGCAGGGAAAGAAGGATTACGCGAATTTTCATAGTGGCGGCGGTCCAGCCCAAAAGGCGCCGATCCAGCTTGCGCCGCGGCGACCTTACTCGACGAAAAAGCGATTATCAAACCCGGCTGCCGGACCGTCAACCGCTTGCCGCGTCGCTGTAAATTGCGACAATTCACCGCGACAAAAGAAGCAGGAGCCGCGGAATAAGCGGCGTTTCCTCTCCGCTGATCACGCTCGCGGCGATCCAGGGATGCCAGTTCCGGCGGAGTTCGTTCCGCCCAGTAATGTGACTGACCTCACATTGTAGTTCGTATGCGGACACGCCTGACACGCGCGGGGGCGGGTTTGACCTTTGCCCGTCACGATGGCTTGGTGCTTCGCCAACACTTCACAATCAAAAAAGCAAAG
>JAEZEU010000130.1 GCA_023432885.1 Pseudomonadota bacterium
CCGAAAGAGCCTGACGTTACCGAACGTCGTTACTGCGGGCTGAAAATGGGAAGTGAGGGCTTCCGAGATCTCGATATTGAACTTCATGGCAGTAGAATCATTCCTGGACTTGGCGGACGTGCTTCTGTTCGATGCCCGAATCCGCGCACCGAAGCGTCAGTCTTTGGGATGATCGACGACGTGATCACGCGGCCCGTTCACTTGCGGAAAGCCTCGCCCTGATCGATCGGAAAAGCAGAGTACATCAGCGAATGTGACCTCCCTTACCGACAGGCTCTGTCGCTGCAGTGAAACTCCGAAAGTTCCGGCGGTCAGGAAGGTGTGGCGCCGTCGCGCGCCACACCTTCGCCCACAGCTACTTCTTGCGCGGGTCGTCGGCCGGGTTCACATAGGTGATCCCTTGCGGCCCCATGCCGTGAAGCTGAATGACGGTTGCCTCGGGGAAATAGGCATAGTGCGTCATGCCCTTGCCGACATGGGCGAAACCACCGACCTTGACCGTGGCGCCTTTGGCGGTATCGAATGTTTCACCGGTGCCGACGTGAAATGTGCCGGACAGGACAGTCACATTCTCGTCGTTCGGGTGCGTGTGCGGAGCGATGCGGAAACCGGCCGGCACCCTTAGCCTCACGACATAGAACCCTTCCTTGGTGGGATCGCCGCTGACGACCGCGAGCTCTGCCCCCTTGGCGTAGGCGGCGGGCTGCGACCATTTCAAATCATCAGCCTGGGTCGCATGGTGACGGCTGTGATCTTGCTGCGCATTGCCATGACCGCCGAGCATGAGCGCCGGAAGCACGGAAACAGCGGTTGCAATCGCGAAAGCGGTCTTGTTGAGTCTCATCAGGATCAATTCCTTCGAAGCTATTGCGTAAAGAGAAAACGATGCTTGACGCGATGAACCTCACGGTTTCGCGCAGCACTGTGGACCCGCATGGCTATGCTCTCTGCGGCCCGCTTTCGTCCTCCCGAAGGATGATGCTTCAGGAAATTCCGCAAGCAGATGTCATCCCAGAGGATGATGACCGGCATAGGAAGGTAATTCCGGCCCCAAAAGGAAATAGCCGCACATCAGCTGCGCGGCTCCTTCATCCAATAGCAAAAACCGCAACGACAAGAATGAGCACAGGGCCCATACGATCCAGCAGCAGCTCAAGCGTCTTCATGGCCGGGATGCGGCGTGGCCTCCCACCAGTTTGACGAGATCCGCCTGCCTGCGGGTTCCGGTCTTGTCGAACAGTCTCCTCAGATGCGTCTTCACGGTCGGAACGGAGACGCCCAGGACATTCGCGATATCCTCGATGCCGCCGTTCTCAAAAACCGCCAGCAGAACACGAAGCTCGCTGGGTGTTAGCCCATAAAGCTGGGCCATGATCTTGGGAGCCGATGGCGGCTCGAGTTCGACCTTGCGTATGAAAATGGCTGCGCATGCCGAATATTCGATACCGGCCTTTTTGCGCGCTCCGGACGTGAGGGGAAGGACATGGGCAATATGCTGCTGCCCTGTCCGTGTCGCCATCGAAACCGCGACGCCCTTGGTTCCGACAGCGGCATCGCCTCCGTCCGTGGCTTCGAGCATGTCGTAGAGCGACCGGTTCACGGATCTGTTCGTCGCAAACAGCCTTCCGGAAACAAGCTCGATCATATCCCGATCCGACAGCATCGCCTGGCCGGCAGCGTTTACATGCGTCACCCTCCCCGCCGCATCGACGAGAATCATTGCCGCTGAAATCGCATCGAGAGTGTCTGCGAGCGCCGCGCCTTCCAGCGCCTTGAATTCCGCGAGCCTGCTGATCGAAACCGCTCGCCGGATGTGTGGCACCAGCAGATTCATCCGCCGCCTGGCCGCATCATCGATCGCGCCATGACGCTCGTGCCGAAAAACCCCGAACGACGTGGCTTTATCCAGCGAACTTTCCAGTTTGACACTGACGAAATCCACGAGCCCCTGCGGCTGAGCCCATTCCTTGTAAAAGACGGTTTCGGCAAATTCGGAAAGAGGCATGCAATCGCTGGCGACAACTGGCTTGCCAACCTCCGCAAGATATTGCGCTACGCCGAACGGGTCGATTTTGACATAAGTCGAAAAATAGCTTTCCCGATATGCCGCATCGATGTTCCCGTCATCGAAATAGAGGTCGCCCGCCTTTCCACCCAGCCCCTTCGCAAAGAGCGCCGCTGCGTGGCCCGGAAGAAATTCCGAGCAGCCTTCAAGGACACATGGCCAGGATGTTGGCTTGAGAACGACATCATAGATTTCACCGATCAGATTCGATAGTAGTTCGACATCGTCCGGGCACTGCCACGATGGATCTGGAATATCCAGCTTCAACTTATCCGTAGATTTCATCTGCGCAATCACTGTCGTCGGAAAACCGGCTCTCAAAGAGCCGGAGCAGCCGGAATTTCGCCGCTGAGGAATTCTCAGGGGCTTCCGCCGCTTGCTATCGCAATAGCAAGCCAAAAACATCCGAGCCATGACTGATCCGCTGAAAGTCTTAGCAGATTGTCCAAACAGCGTCAGTTTCAGATAGCGTCCTGTCGATGTGACGGCTTGCCGTGCTCGGCGTATGCTCGGCGACGAAGTTCGCAGTCCGCGGATTGACGCAAGCGGCCGCGAGGGAATTCGCGAGCGAGGGCATCACAGTCAATGCCTGCTGCCTTGGGTCGTCGGCACCGACATGTGGCTCGAAATCGACAAGCGCTTCGCCGAGATCACCGGCGCGCCGGTCGGCGAGACCCACAGGTCGAGGGAATCGCGCTCGGGCGGGCGGAGACGCCGGACGACGTGGCGGCTCTGGCATACCATCTGGCCGGCCCCAAATCCGGCTACATGACGGGACAGGCTGTCCTGATCGACGGCAGCATCGTCTATCGTTAGGTTCTCGACCTACGCAGACGCGCACGGCTGCGATCTCCGCCAGCGCCGTCATGAAATGCAGGCTGACGCGGCCTCCGGCGGATTTTTATCCGCCTACGAACACTTCACCCCCTGCGAGTTCCTTCGCCCTCGGAACAAAAGCCGAGGTTCGGCGAGCGCTGCCAAGGTCAATGCGGATCCGGCCGGACGTGACAAGTTCGGCCATGGAAAGTCTGTTGCCTATGAACAGGTTATCATCGATGTGTTGCATCTCGACATCATTGAGAACGACGTACTCGCCTCAGTATTTCTCGAACCCAAAATAACGATCGCGCTCGATATCGGTCTTTGAGTACTCCTGCCGCGAACGCCCTCTCCAACATTTCCGCAAAGCGGTCGTTGCAACGAGGTGTGTGGACGAGGCAGATGCTGGCCGAGTCTGGTCAGACACCGAACGCGGAGTAAAGTCATCTTCGGTTTGGGATCAGAGGTGATGCGCTAATCCCGCCAGAGAAGGTCCTCGCTGAACATTCAGGTTCAAAGGAATTGTCATAGGAACCTTTCTCTCTCGCCGGAATAGAAAGCCTGTCGCTGAACGGCTCGAGCGGAACTGTTTACCGGTTTGCCATAGCTCGCTCGACCAGGCGGCAAGTCATTACCCGTGACAGATGCTCTCCAAGTGACTGACCAGCATTTCACTCCTTTTGCAGGCACTCGATGTCCCGGAGTCCAATATGCATCTCACCCCACGCGAATTCGATAAGCTCCTCATTCACATGCTTGCCAATGTGGCCATGAGGCGCAAGGAAAAGGGCATAAAACTCAACCATCCCGAGGCCGTTGCGCTTCTCAGCGCCTTTGTTCTCGATGCGGCGCGGGAGGGCAAGACCGTCGAAGACGTGATGGGCGAGGCCCGGCAGGTCCTCAAGGTGGACGACGTGATGGAAGGCGTCGCCGACATGATGCCCCTCATCCAAGTCGAGGCCGTATTCACCGACGGGAGCCGGCTGGTGAGCCTGCACAATCCGATCACCTGACCTACGCCACTCAGACGTCGCAATGCAGCAATGTAGGAGGACTCCCCATGGCCAAAGAACCCTCTGCGCCCGCGCCAAGCGATCCCTCGCCGAGCCATGCATTGCCGGGACACTCCGACATGGTTCACAAGTATGTCCGGCCGATCGGCGGGTATATCCTTGCCAGCGATCCCATCGAGATCAATCCGGGGCGGCCGCGTACCAAGTTGACGGTGCGCAACACCGGAGACCGGCCTATCCAGGTGGGCTCCCACTTCCACTTCTTCGAGACCAACCGCTACCTCGAATTCGACCGCAGCGCCGCCTTCGGCAAACGCCTCGACATACCGGCGAACACCGCCATCCGCTTTGAACCGGGCGACCAGAAGGACGTGGTCCTGGTGCCCTACGCGGGCAAGACCTACGCCTATGGCTTCAACAACCTCGTCGACGGCTGGACCGGCGACGGTCCGACGCCGGACTATCGACCCAACCTGGACGCGGCGCTGGAGCGCGCCGGCAAGCTCGGGTTCAAGTCACGGGCTCCGGGGAAAGCAGCTTCCAAATAGCTGAATGAAGGGCGGGGCCTCTCCCCCCGCAGCCCGTCGATCGTGAGGTGCAGGACCATGACGCAGATATCTCGTCAACAATATGCAGACCTCTACGGCCCGACAGTCGGTGACAAGATCAGGTTGGGCAATTCGGATCTGGTCGTTGAGATCGAAAAGGATCTGCGCAGTACATACGGCGATGAATTGCAATATGGCGGCGGCAAGACGCTGCGCGACGGCATGGGATCGGAGAACCAGTTGACGCAGGAGGCCGGCTGCCTCGACCTCGTCATCACCAACGTCACCGTGATCGACGCGAATGTGGGCGTGGTCAAGGCCGATGTCGGTATTCGGGAAGGACGGATCGTGGCCTTGGGCAAGGCCGGCAATCCCTCGACCATGGAGGGGGTGACGCCGGGCCTGGTGACCGGGACCTCTACCGATGCCATTTCCGGCGAGCATCTGATCCTGACCGCTGGCGGCATGGACACCCACGTTCACTACATTTCGCCGCAGCAGGTCGATGCCGCGCTATCCAACGGAATCACCACGCTGTGGGGCGGCGGTATCGGCCCGGTCGACGGCACCAACGGCGTGACCACGACCAACGGCCCGTGGAACCTCGAGATGATGCTGCGCGCGATCGAAGCCCTGCCGATCAACTTCGGACTCTGTGGCAAGGGCAATTCTTCCGGACACAGGCCACTGATCGAGCAACTTAAAGCGGGCGCTGCCGGCTTCAAGGTCCACGAGGACTATGGTTCGACGCCGGGTGCCATCCGTTCTTGCCTGTCCGTGGCCGACGACTACGACGTCTCGGTCGCGATCCATACCGATACCCTCAATGAATCCGGCTACGTCGAGGATACGATCGCCGCCATCGACGGGCGCACCATCCACACCTATCACAGCGAGGGCGCGGGCGGCGGCCATGCCCCCGACCTGCTCAAAGTGGTCGGCCAGAGCAATGTCCTGCCCAGTTCCACCAATCCGACTTTGCCCTGCGGGCAGAATTCGGTGGCCGAGCTGTTCGACATGATCATGGTCTGCCACAACCTCAATCCCAAGATTCCCTCCGACGTCGCTTTTGCCGAAAGCCGGGTGCGCGCCGAGACCATCGTCGCCGAAAGCGTGCTGCACGACATGGGCGCGATCTCCATGATCGGCTCCGACTCACAGGCCATGGGCCGCGTCGGCGAGACCTTCCTTCGCTGCATCCAGACGGCCGACGCCATGAAGAAGGCGCGCGGCGCGTTGCCGGAGGATTCTGCCGACAACGACAATTTCCGGGTGCTCCGCTACATCGCCAAGGTGACCATCAACCCGGCCCTCACCGCCGGGATCGCCGATGAATTGGGCTCGGTGGAGCCGGGCAAGTTCGCGGATCTGGTCCTGTGGGAACCGGCATTCTTCGGTGTCAAGCCGAAGATGGTGCTCAAGGGCGGCTTCGTCGCCTGGGCGAACATGGGCGACCCCAACTCCTCGCTGCCGACGCCGCAACCCATGTACTACCGCCGAATGTTCGGAGGGTTCGGCTCGGCCCTGCACAAGAGTTCAATTACCTTCGTCTCGCGCGCCGCCTACGATAACGGCGTCGCCTGCCGGTATGGGCTTCAGAGGGTCGTCTGCCCTGTCTCGCATACGCGCGTGCTCGGCAAGGCCCACATGGTTCGGAACAGCTTCAGGCCCAAGATCGAAGTCGATCCGCAGACATTTGCCGTCAAGGTCGATGGCGTCCATGCGACCGTCGAGCCGCCGAAGACGATTTCGCTGAACCAGCTCTACTTCTTCAGCTGACCGGCATAGGCAGCGCACGACATGGAGGATTGAATGATCATCATCCAGGACGTCGTCGGCAATGCAAACGAGCCGCAATGGCGCAGCCGGCTGAAGGACGCCAAGAT
>JAEZEU010000141.1 GCA_023432885.1 Pseudomonadota bacterium
TTCTCTGGAACTTTCTTCGATTGCGCCAGGTCAATCCATCGGACGCGAACCCATGCAATTCTGCGATATGGTTGCTCGCAGAATTTTCGGTTGCAAAATGCGATTCGTGGTCCAAGGTTGAGAAACGAAGGAAGGTGTCGAATACCCGACGTGAAGGATGCTCCATTGCCGCGCGTTACGGTGGTCGACGACAGCCCGATGGTCTGCAAGGCCATCGAGTCCTGCCTGCAACCGCAGCGTGTGCGAGTCACTATTGCTGGCGGTGGGGCGGCGGAATGCGCGAGGCCGCGCCGGGCTCAAGCCAGTGAACAATAGCAAGCAGATGCTGTCGCAGCGGGTCATTCTCGGAATGGGCCTTGCCATCCTTCTGGTCATCAGCGGCACCTCGATCGGGCTCGATACCAAGTTGAGGAGCATGTCGATCGAGTCCGATCGGACCGCGGCCGTGCTCAAGCAACTCGCCGACCTCAAGGTGGATGTTCGCGCCGCTGAGGCCGCCGCCCGCGGTTACGCGCTGACCGGCGACAGCGGGTTTTCCGACGAATTCCAACAGTCGCGCGCGGCGATTGCGCCGGGCTTTGCCGCCCTGCTCGGCGTCACCGACGATTCCGCACAGCGCCGCCTGCTGGAGGAAACGAGCGCGCTCATGCAGCGCAGCCTCGCCGCCAGTGACGAACTGATCAACTCCCGCGGCGCCAGCGGGAGCGCCGCAGAGTCGGCAAGAATGTTGGGCCCGGAGCCGCGCGGCCTGGCGCAGACCATTGCCGCCAACCTCGATACGATCCAGGCGGCGGAGCGCGCCCTGCTGGCGCGGCAATCGGCGGACTCCCGCCTGACCGGCCGCGTTCTCCTCATCGTCGATCTCTGCGGCGTGGGGCTGATCCTGCTGCTCGCGGGCTTCCTGATACGCGAGGCCGGCCGCTCGCGGCGGCAGCTTTCGGATTCGCTCGACGCCAGTCGCGCCGCGGCACAGTCGCTCGAGGTCTCGGTAGCCGAGCGCAGCGAGGACCTCGTTGCCGTGCACGAGGAGTTGCTGCGTTCTTGGTCGGTCATGGAAAGTACTTTCCGCAGCATGGCGGAGGCCGTGCTGGTGATCGACCGCGACGGCGAGGTGATGCTGTCGAACCCGGCGGCCGAGCGGACGCTGCGCTGTCGCCCCGGCATGAACGTGACGAAGCTGCGGGGGCTCTCGAGCCAGTTCCATGTCGACGGCGTCACCCCGCTGGCGGAGCGGGATCTGCCGGCGGCGCGCGCCCTGCGCGGCGAGGAGTTCGACGACCTGGAATTCATCGCGCGACCGCACAACGGTAACCCGCAGGTGCATCTCGTCGTCAGCGGCCGTCCCTTGCGCGAGGCGTCGGGCGCGATCAGTGGCGCGGCGCTGGTCTATCACGACATCACGGCCTCTCGTGAAACGGAGCGCAAGCTGCAGCAGGCGCAGAAGCTCGAGGCGATGGGCAAGCTGACCGGCGGCGTGGCCCACGACTTCAACAATATGCTCACCATCATCACCGGCAACACCGAGACGCTGGTGGCCGGCCTGCAGGACCGCCCCGCGCTGCGGGCCACGGCGGCGCTGATCGACCAGGCAGCGCAGCGCTGTTCGGAGCTGATCGAGCATCTGCTGGCATTTGCGCGGCGCCAGCCGCTGCATCCGCGCAACATCGACGTCAATGCGGCGATATCGGATGTCGCCAAATTGCTCCGGCCGACGCTGGGCGAGCAGATCGAGATTGCGACCATGCTGGATCCGACCCTCGCCTCGGCCCATCTCGACGCATCGCAACTGGCCAATTCCCTGCTCAACATGGCGATCAACGCGCGCGACGCCATGCCGAACGGCGGCCGGCTGACGCTGGAGACGCGGATGGTCGCGCATGAGGCGAGCGGGCTGGATTCCCCCGCCGGCTCCGGCCCGCGCCGCTACGTCATGATAGCGGTGAGCGACACCGGCAGCGGCATGCCGGCGCATGTGCGCGAGAAAGTCTTTGAGCCGTTCTTCACCACCAAGGAGGTCGGCAAGGGGTCAGGCCTCGGGCTGTCAATGGTCTACGGCTTCGTGACGCAATCGGGCGGCCACATCCGCGTCGACAGCGAGGAAGGCCGGGGCACCACGATCCGCCTCTATCTGCCTCCCGCCGAGGGCGCCGCGGTCAAAGCCGTTCCCAAGGCGGAGCCTGCGTCCGGCGGCAGCGAGGCGATCCTGGTGGTCGAGGACGATGCGCTGGTGCGCAACTTCGTCACCGCACAGCTGGCAGGCCTGGGCTACAAGGCGGTCGCCGCCGCCGACGGCCCTTCTGCGCTGGCGAAGCTGAAGAACGGCGAGCGCTTCGATCTGCTCTTCACGGATGTCGTCATGCCCGGCGGCATGAGCGGCCGTCAGCTCGCCGAGGAGGCGCAGAAGGTCCGCCCCGGCGTGAAGGTGCTCTACACCTCGGGCTATACCGACGACACCATCATGCATCATGGCCGCCTCGATCCGGACGTGCTGCTGCTGCAAAAGCCCTATCGCAAGGGCGAGCTGGCGCAGATGGTGCGCAAGGCGCTGGGCGGTTAGCGCCTCTCCCTCCATTCGCCCTGCCCGGGCCTCACGACTTCCTTGCGCCAGCACAGACGGTGAAATACAGCGCGGCCTGCGGCCGTGTCGTGAGCTTTTCCGAAACCGATAAAATTGTTGGCAATCCGCTCAGCGCCGGCAAACCCTGCGGACAAGAGCTGCGCCCGCGTAAACCTGTTCTTCGCAAGCCCCCGTGCATCCATCCCGAAAAAACGGGGGCTTTCTGCATGTCTGTTCTCAAGGAGACCGCGGCCGCGTTGGCCGGAGTCTATACGCTTCTCCTCGTCTGTGACGCCTTGTTCGGCGTCGGCGACGCGCGTTTCGACGACGATTATTACCGAAGCAGCTTCTACGCGCCGCGGTCGAGCGAGTTCCGCTTCGCAAGCGACACCACGCCGGCGGCGCGGGTCGCCGAGTCCTTCGCGCAGTTCGCGCCCGGTGAGGCAAGGCCGCTCAGGCGTTATTCGTCTCTGACGACGATCGTCCGCTAAACTACGCACATCTTCATCTCTCCCCCGCCTGCGGGAGAGGTCGGAGCGGCATTCAAGACCTCGTCGCCAGCACCACGGCGGCGAGCGTCAGCACCAGGGCTGCGATCTGGCCGGGGCCGAGCGGCTCACCCAGCGCGACAGCGGAGGCCATGACGCCAATGACCGGCACCGCCATGGTGCCGATCGCCGCGATCGAGGCCGGCAGCCGGGCCAGCGCGGCAAACCAGCTGACATAGGCGACGCAGAACTGGATCACCGTCGCGTAGAACAGGAGCGACCAGTCGAACGGCGTGAGCCTTTCCAGATGCGTGGTCTCGATCGCAAGGCCCGCCAGCGCAATCGGGAAACAGCCGATGCCGATCTGCCAGGCCGCCGCCGTGATCGGCGGCAGCTTGAGGGGCAGCCTCTTCGCCAGCACCGTGCCGAGCGCAAAGCCGATGGCGCCCCCGAGCGCCATGATGATGCCGGGCATCTTGGCGGTGCTGGCCACTAGGCCGTTGCCGCCCAGGATCGCGGCAAGCCCGGCAAATGCCATCACCAGCGCGATCGTGCGCAGCACGGTCGGCCGCTCGCCCAGCACCGGCCAGGCCAGCATCGCCGCCCAGACCGGCATGGTGTAGGCGATCAGCGCCGCTTCGCTGGCCGGCAGCCAGAGCAGCGCCAGCCCCATCAGCACCATCCAGCCGGTGACGTTGAGGAACGCCGCGAGGATGAGCCGCGGCCACTGCCCGCCGTCCACCGTCAGGCTCTCGCGCCGGATCAGCGCCAGCGCCGCCAGCAGCAGCGCGCCGATCACGCCGGTGCCCCCGCGCAGCGTCAGCGGCGGCACATCGCTGAGCAGGTATTTCGTGACGGGCCAGTTGAAGCCCCAGCCCACCGAGGTGATGGCGAGGAACAGCAGGCCCGCGGGCGCTATCCGCGCTCGCGCGGTCGGCGTTGATTCTGTCATGGGATCCGGCGCGAAAGAGATTCGCCGCTCAGCATGCCCGCTCTTTTTCGCCACCACTACGGGTATGGCGACATGGCAGCCCGTAGAATCTCCGTAAGTCCACGTGAGTCCCTGAAATGCAATCCGCTTGGGGCCAAAAATACTTGCCCTGTGAACTGCGGGACAAAGCCTCTGCGCACGCGCCGGGTGAAGATTTTTTTCCTTGGGAATCCCTGAGGACTCACTGATACTTGGACCCATCACGGGCCCGCGATCCGCCCCTGTTTTCCCCTCCTTTCCACCATATTTAGTATTTGATTCAGGAACTCGCACTAGTTCTTGACGGGCGCAACGGAGTTGTCCTAGCTTTCGATCTGTTCGGCGCGAGTGTGTCTGGAGTCCCCGCCGGTCGCTCCCAAAAGGGTTCCGAATTGACACTCCGCCACGCCGGTCGAGGCAGCGGGTGGCGGGCTTGTCTGCCCGAAATCCGGAAGGATGCGGGGCGCCCGGGGAACGTGAACAACGGGCCGGAACGGCCCAGTGACTGACAAGTGACGTGACCAGTGACTGGCGAGTTTTGCGTTGAGGCGTTGAACGCATGGGCCGGCCTTGTGGGGGCCGGAACGTGCCGCTGCCGGGCCGGTGGAAACACCGGCGAGGCGGTCGAGAGAAACAGGGCCGGATCCACCGGCTTAACTGCGGACCATCGGACCCGCGGCGGGCGCCGTGACCGATAGGTTCGCTCAAGGACAACAACGGCCGGTCCGGCAACCGCAAGCGGTCCGGCCAGGAAGAAGACGGGGCACGACCAATGCGAATCGAGCGACGCAACACCACCGCCGGCCAGTCACCCTATGCCGGGATCGATTTCAGGCTGACGACATCCGAGATCCGCAATCCCGACGGCTCCGTCGTGTTCCGCGCCGAGAATGTCGAGGTGCCCAGCTTCTGGTCGCAGGTCGCCTCCGACGTGCTCGCGCAGAAATACTTCCGGAAGGCCGGCGTTGCCGCGCGCCTGAAGAAGGTCGAGGAAGAGACCGTACCCTCCTGCCTCTGGCGCTCGGTGCCCGATACCGAGGCGATGGCGAACCTTCCGGAGAAAGAGCGCTTCGTCGGCGAGACCAGCGCCAAGCAGGTGTTCGACCGCCTCGCCGGCTGCTGGACCTATTGGGGCTGGAAGGGCAACTACTTCTCGTCGGAGGACGACGCCCTCGCCTTCTTCGACGAGCTGCGCTTCCAGCTTGCCAAGCAGATGGTCGCGCCGAACTCGCCGCAATGGTTCAACACCGGGCTGCACTGGGCTTACGGGATCGACGGCCCGAGCCAAGGGCATTTCTATGTCGATCACAAGACCGGCAAGCTGGTGAAATCCGACAGCGCCTATGAACATCCCCAGCCGCATGCCTGCTTCATCCAGTCGGTCAGCGACGATCTGGTGAACGAGGGCGGCATCATGGACCTGTGGGTCCGCGAGGCGCGGCTGTTCAAATACGGATCGGGCACCGGGACCAACTTCTCGTCCCTGCGCGGCGAAGGGGAACGGCTGTCGGGCGGCGGCAAGTCCAGCGG